>JAGHSH010000068.1 GCA_018065965.1 Candidatus Apopatocola equi | reverse complement strand
GTCGTGGATCGTAAAATCATATTGGAGGACGGTCAGGAGTATTTGGGTTACTCTTTCGGCAGCGAAAAGCAGACCGTCTGTGAGATCGTTTTTAATACCTCCATGGTCGGCTATCAGGAGATCCTTTCGGATCCCTCCTATACCGACCAGGCCGTGGTGATGACCTATCCGATCATCGGCAGCTACGGCATGGCAGAGGAAGATTATGAAAGTGCAGCGCCCTCCATCGGGGCGCTGATTGTGCGTGAATACAACGATGAGCCCTCGAACTTCCGCAGCGCCGCCACCCTCTCCGAAGTCATGAAGCGCTGGGATATTCCCGGCATTTGGGGCGTGGACACCCGCGCTCTGACCCGCTCCATCCGGGATCTGGGCAGCCGGAGAGTGCTGCTGACGGATGCCTCCACGCCGCTGGAGGAGGGGCTGCGGATCCTGCGCCGGACGGAGCTGCCCCATGACGCCGTTTCCCGGGTGAGCCGGAAGCAGCCTGTTTTTTACGAGGCGCAGGACGGTGCGCTCCATGTGGCGGTGATCGACTGCGGTGCAAAGGAGAACATCATCCGGAGTCTGCGGGAGCTGGGCTGCCGCGTCAGCGCGGTACCCTATAACACCTCTGCGGACGAGGTCCGCGCCCTGAGACCCGATGGCATTCTCATCTCCAACGGCCCCGGCGACCCCACCGACGTGCCGGAGACTGTGGCGTGCGTCCGCTCCCTTCTGGGGAGCTATCCTCTCTTCGGCATCTGTCTGGGACAGCAGATCCTCGCCCTCGCCTGCGGCGCTCGCACCTACAAGCTGAAGTTCGGCCACCGGGGCGGGAACCACCCGGTGAAGGAGCTTGCCACCGGGCGCATCGAGATCACCTCCCAGAACCATTCCTACAGCGTGGATCCGGAGAGTCTGCACGGGACGCCCCTGCGTCCGTCCCATATCAACCTGCTCGACGGAACCGTTGAGGGTCTTACCAGCGATGTGTACCCTGTTTTCAGCGTTCAGTACCACCCGGAGGCCTCCCCCGGCCCCCGGGACAGCTGCTGTCTCTTTGATCGGTTTCTCAGCAACATGAAGGAGTGGAAAAATGCCGAAAAGAACTGACCTTCACAAAATTCTGGTGATCGGCTCCGGGCCAATCGTCATCGGGCAGGCCGCCGAGTTCGACTATGCGGGAACCCAGGCCTGTCTGGCTCTGCGGGAGGAGGGCTATGAGGTGATCCTCTGCAACTCCAACCCCGCCACCATCATGACCGACACCACAGTGGCAGACAAGGTATATATGGAGCCGCTGACGCTGGAATTTCTGGCCAAGATCATCCGCAGGGAACGCCCCGACGCCATTCTGCCCGGTATCGGCGGACAGACCGGACTGAATCTGGCCATGCAGCTGGAGAAAAAGGGCGTGCTTGCCGAATGCCGCACGGAGCTGCTGGGCACGAAGAGCCGGAGCATCGAGTGCGCAGAGGATCGGGAGCTGTTCAAGGAGCTGTGCCTGCGCATCGGGGAACGGGTGGTGGATTCGGACATTGCCAACTCCGTGGAGGAGGGCATCCGGGTCGCAGAGCGGATCGGCTATCCGGTGGTGCTCCGTCCCGCCTTTACGCTGGGCGGCACAGGCGGCGGATTTGCCGACAGTGAGGAGGAGCTGCTTCCTCTGCTGAACAACGCGCTCTATCTCTCCCCCGTCCGTCAGGTGCTCATCGAAAAGAGCATCAAGGGCTACAAGGAGATCGAATACGAGGTCATACGGGACGCCAACGATACCGCCATCTCCGTGTGCAACATGGAAAACCTCGACCCGGCGGGCATCCACACGGGCGACTCCATCGTGGTCTGCCCCTCTCAGACACTCAGCAACCGGGAATACCATATGCTCCGGGACAGTGCCCTGCGGCTTATCCGCGCACTGGAGATCGAGGGCGGGTGCAACGTGCAGTTCGCGCTGGATCCCGAGTCGCTGAACTATTACGTCATTGAGGTCAATCCCCGGGTTTCCCGCTCCTCCGCGCTGGCCTCCAAGGCCAGCGGCTACCCCATTGCCCGCGTATCCGCCAAAATCGGCGTGGGTCTGACGCTGGATGAGATCCGCATTGCCAATACCCCCGCCTCCTTCGAGCCCACGCTGGATTATGTGGTAACCAAAATGCCCCGCTTCCCCTTTGACAAGTTCATCGAGGCAAGCCACGCCCTCTCCACCCAGATGAAGGCCACCGGTGAGGTCATGGCCATCGGGAGAACCTTTGAGGAAAGTCTGCTTAAAGCCGTGCGCTCGCTGGAGATCGGTCTGTTCCATCTTCATCAGCCGAAGCTGGACGCTCTGTCGGGTGATGAGCTGCTGGAACTGATCCGCAGCGGCACGGATGAGCGGATCTTCGCCATCGCACAGCTGTTCCGGCTGGGCTGCGGCGTGGATGAGATCCATGCCGCTACCGCCATTGACCGCTTCTTCCTGCGGAAGCTGCGGAACATCGCGGAGACCGAAGCGGATCTGCGCAAGGAGTCCCTCTCCCCTGCCGCCCTCCGCCGTGCCAAGCGGCAGGGCTTTTCCGACCGGGCTCTCGCAGAGCTGTGGGACTGCACGGAGGACGATATTCTCTCTTTCCGAAAAGAGCACGGTATTTTCCCCGTTTACAAAATGATCGATACCTGCGCCTCGGAGTTTGACAGCTATATTCCCTATTTCTACTCCACCTATGAGCAGGAGAACGAATCCGTTGTTTCCCCACGGGAGAAGATCATCGTGCTGGGCTCCGGCCCCATCCGAATCGGGCAGGGCGTGGAGTTCGACTATTCCACCGTCCACGCGGTGCAGACCATCCGCTCGGCGGGCTATGAGGCCATTGTCATCAACAACAATCCCGAAACCGTTTCCACGGACTATACCTGCTCCGACAAGCTCTATTTTGAGCCGCTCTGCACGGAGGATGTGCTCAACATCATCGAGCTGGAGAAGCCCATGGGCGTGATCGCCATTCTCGGCGGACAGACGGCCATCAATCTGGCCGCGCCCCTTGCCGCCCACGGCGTGCCCATCATCGGCACGGGCTGCGAGGCCATCGAGCGTGCCGAAAACCGGGACGCCTTTGAAAAGCTCCTGCTGGAGCTTCACATCCCCCAGCCCAGCGGCCGGGCGGTCACCTCTCCGGAGGAGGGTCTGCAGGCAGCCCGGGAGATCGGCTACCCGGTGCTGGTACGCCCCAGCTTTGTGCTGGGCGGACGCGCCATGCAGATCGTTGCCAAGGAAAGGGAGCTGGGCAGCTACCTCAGAGCCGCTGCAGAGATCGATGCGGACAAGCCCGTGCTCATCGACCGCTATATCCGCGGCAAGGAGGTCGAGGTAGACGCAGTCTGCGACGGCGAGCGGGTCTTTGTGCCCGGTATCATGGAGCTGGTGGAGAGGACGGGCGTACACTCCGGCGACTCCATCAGCATCTATCCCCCCTTCTCCCTCTCCGAGAAGGTCCGGGAAACCATTCTCGACTACACCCGGCAGCTGGGGCCCGGCATCGGTATCGTCGGACTGTTCAACATCCAGTTTATCGTGGACGAGGACGAGAGAGTGTTCATCATCGAGGTGAATCCCCGCTCCTCCCGCACCGTGCCCTTCCTCTCCAAGGCTACCGGCTACAGCCTTGCGGATATCGCCACCCGGGTCATGCTGGGCAAAAGTCTCCTGGAGCAGGGCATCACCGTGGAATACCCGGAGGAAAAGCACCGTTACTACGCCAAGGTGCCGACCTTCTCCTTCTCCAAGCTCAACGGCATGGACTCCTACCTCTCCCCGGAGATGAAGTCCACCGGGGAGGCCATCGGCTACGATGCAAAGCTCCACCGGGCCGTCTACAAGGCCTTTGTGGCTTCCGGTCTGCGCATGAAGAACTACGGCACGGTGATCGTCAGCGTGGCAGATGAGGACAAGGAGGAAACGATCCCCCTCGTCAGGCGCTTCTACGATATGGGCTTCAACATTCAGGCCACCTCCCTGACCGGCGAGGTACTCAAAGCCCACGGCATCCACACCAAGATCCTCCGCAAGCCCAGCGAGGGCAGCCAGGAGGTGCTGGACGCCATCCGGGCGGGCTATGTGAGCTATGTTATCAACACCCGCGCCGTGCTCTCCGGCAACCACTACGGCGACGGCATTGCCATCCGGCGCTGCGCCGCGGAGAACAACGTGGCCATGCTGACCTCTCTGGACACGGTGCGGATGCTGCTCAATGTTCTGGAGGAGATCACCATGGGAATTTCCACGGTTGACGCGGAATGATCTGCAATCTCTCTTGAATTCCTACCGGAGTTGTGGTATAATTCTTTCCGAAAGGCGGTGGCTGATATGATTTCTACCCGCGGCAGGTATGCCCTGCGCATGATGATCGATTTGGCGGAACGGCAGGGCGAAGGCTTTGTGGCGCTCAAGGAGATCGCAGAGAGTCAGGATATCTCCAAGAAATATCTCGAACAGATCATTCCCCTGCTCAACCGCAGCGGTCTGCTGCTGACCTCCCGGGGCGTCACCGGCGGCTACCGGCTCGCCAAAGCGCCGGAGGAGTATACCGTGGGCGAGATCCTCCGCAGTGCCGAGGGCAGCATGGCTCCGGTGTCCTGTCTGGAGGGCAGCACCAACGACTGTCCCCGCTGCGGCAAGTGCGATACGCTCCCCATCTGGGAGGGACTGCAGACCGTGGTGGATCAGTATCTCGACGGCATTTCCCTGGCGGATATCCTGCGCAGCAAGACGGAAAAAGGCTGATAAAAAGCGCTGATGTGAGCGCCCCGTTTCCGGGGCGCTCTCTGTTTTTTGCGAATTGTCTATTAAACCTATTGACACAGTAGGTTTAATGCGCTATAATCCGAGGCGAAGTAAGAAAGAAAGCGGTGTGAAACCAATGATATATGCAGACAATGCAGCGACCACAAGACTGAGCGCCACTGCGCTGGAGGCCATGCTCCCCTATCTGCGGGAGCATTACGGAAATGCCTCCAGTCTCCACGGTATCGGGCAAGAGGCCGCTGAGGCACTGGAGAACGCCCGGGAGAGCGTGGCGGCGGGTCTGGGCTGGCAGGCACGGGAGATTTATTTCACCTCGGGCGGCAGCGAGGCAGACAATCAGGCCATTCTCTCCGCCGCCGCTCTGGGCGAGCGAAAGGGAAAGAAGCACATACTCTCCACCGCCTTTGAGCACCATGCGGTGCTGCACACGCTCAAAAAGCTGGAGAAGCAGGGCTTTGAGGTGGAGCTGCTGGACGTAGGCCCGGTGGGAAACATCACGGCGGAGCAGGTAGCCGCCGCCATCCGGCCGGACACCTGCCTGGTAACGGCCATGTTTGCCAACAACGAGATCGGCTCCGTGCTGCCCATTGCGGAGATCGGCGCGGTATGCCGGGACAAGGGCGTACTCTTCCACACGGATGCGGTGCAGGCCGTGGGTCATCTTTATGTGAACGTGGTCGAGCAGAACATTGATATGCTCTCCCTCTCGGCCCACAAGTTCCACGGCCCCAAGGGCATCGGCGTGCTTTATGCCAGGACAGGCATCCCCCTCGTCAACCTCATTGAGGGCGGCGCACAGGAGCGGGGCAAGCGGGCAGGAACGGAAAATGTTCCCGCCATCGTCGGTCTGGCCGCAGCGCTGAAGGAAGCCTGCGAGCACCGGCAGGAGAACGCCGAAAAGACAGCCGCCCTCCGGGATCGGCTCATCCGCGGCCTTTCCGCCATCCCCCACTGCGCTCTCAACGGGGATCCCGTGAACCGGCTGCCCGGAAATGTCAGCTTCTGCTTTGAGGGCATCGAGGGCGAAAGCCTGCTCCTGCTGCTGGACGGCAAGGGCATCTGCGCCTCCTCGGGCAGCGCCTGCACCTCCGGCTCGCTGGATCCCTCCCATGTGCTGCTGGCCATCGGCAGACCCCACGAGGTGGCCCACGGCTCTCTGCGTCTTTCCCTCTGCGAGGAGAACACGGAGGAAGAGGTTGAGTATATCCTTGCCCAGCTCCCCGGCATTGTGGAATATCTCCGCAGCATCAGCCCCATGTGGAAGGATCTGCTGGCAGGAAGAAGACAGTTTATTTTATAAAGGAGAAGTATCATGGCTCTTTATTCTGACATTGTAATGGATCATTTCACCAACCCCCGGAATGTGGGTGAGCTGCAGAATGCCGACGGCGTGGGGCAGGTAGGCAACGCCAAGTGCGGCGACATCATGAAGATGTATCTGAAGATCGAGAACGACATCATCACCGATGTGAGCTTTGAGACCTTCGGCTGCGGCAGCGCCATTGCCTCCTCCTCCATGGCCACGGAGATGATCCGGGGCAAGACCGTAAAGGAGGCGCTGGCGCTGACCAACAAGGATGTGGTCGCTGCTCTGGGCGGACTGCCCAAGCACAAGCTCCACTGCTCCGTGCTGGCAGAGGAAGCCGTGCGGACGGCGGTAAAGGATTATTACGACCGGAACGGCATTGCCTACGATCCCGCCGAATTCCCCGCTGAGGAGGAAGGCGAAGCCTGCCGGATGGTCTGAGCGCTCATATACAGTGAAAAGGGTTCACCGCAAGTCTGCAGTGAACCCTTTTTCCGCGCTCAGCGGTTTTCCTCTGCCGCAGATTCCGGCAGCGCAAGCTCGCCGCCGTCCTCCAGCGTTCTGTCTCTGAGCTGCAGGAGCTTTTCCGACAGCAGTCTGGCAAAGCCGGAAACCAGCGCCGAGGCCATGATCAGCTCCTCGGTGCTGTCTGTTGCCAGCTCCGAATCCTCCTCGTGATCCAGAATGCCCCCGGCAGCGATCTTCACCTGATCGGTGAAGAACTGCGCCGCAAGACGGTGGCGGCGGCAATAGGCGCTGTAAAAGCGCTTCAGCTCCTCCTCCGAGAGTCCCACCGGCAGCAGCGTCTGTAGGGTGGGCAGGCTCAGACTTTGCTTCAGAGAGCAGATGATGATCAGATAGGCGATATGAACACGGTAGTACTTCTTTTTTCTCGGCTCGGGAATAATCTTTTTCCGGACATAGTTATTGATGGCGGCGGCTGTGATAAACTGTTCCCGCTTCAGCTCAGGAGGCAGATAGTCCAGATAATCCTTCAAAAGCGCGATCACCTGCTCCATGTAAAGTCCGATATTCGGGATCGACTCCCATTCCGGCAGCCGATAATTGCAAAGATAGCCTTCCCAGCGGCGGAGCTTGGCAGCGATCAGCCTTTTGTCATAGCTCATCTGTTTCCCCCCTTTTTTCGCCCAGTATAGCACGCACGGATGAAATGCTCAAGGGAAAAGCGTGTTTGATTTCAGTTTTTTAACAAATTCACACTTGATTTAATCACACAGGCGTGTTAATCTAATCTCGCAGATTATGTGAGTGTACCGAAAGGAGGAGTCTGTATGAAGAGACATATGACGGCTGTATTCGTTTTTCTCATCGGCTACTGCGTCGGCGGGCTGAATCCCGCCTATCTTCTGGCGAAGCGCCGGGGCTTTGATATCCGGGCAGCGGGAACCCGCAACGCAGGCGCGTCCAATGCGGCCATCACCATCGGGAAAAAGGCCGGCGTGGCAGTCGCGCTGCTGGACATTTTCAAGGCTTTCGCCGTTGTAAAGCTCTGTGCAATGCTGTTCCCCCACCTTTCTCTCTCCCGGGAGATTTCCGGGGTTGCCTGTATGCTGGGTCATATGTTCCCAGCGGCCATGCAGTTTCACGGTGGAAAGGGTCTGGCCTGTCTGGGCGGCGTGATCCTGGCCTACAGCCCCGTGGTTTTTCTCGTTTTTCTTCTCGGAACAGCTTTTCTGGCGCTTGTCACGGGTTATCTTACCGTTGTACCGGTCACGGCCGCAGCGGCCTTCCCCCTTTATTACCTCTACCGGGGCGGGAGTCCTGCGGGATTCGGGCTGTATATGATCGTGGCCGGAATCATGGAGGGCAAGCACATCGAAAACTTCCGCCGCATCCGCGCCGGAACGGAGGTTCGTATCGGCTTTCTGTGGAATAGGAACCGGGAGCTTACGCGGGTGGAAGAGGCGAAGGCCGCCGCTGAAAACGATTCTGAATGCGAAGAGCACAGGTAATATGGAAACCCAATCGGAAAAGGAGTAACTATGAAAGAATACGTCATCATCACGGATTCAGGCTGCGACATGGAATATGAGGTTCTTGCGCAGTGGGGTGTGAGGTGCATCGACCTGTTCTACCGGAAGGCAGAGGAGGATGTTCTCTATCCCAACAGCAGCGTGAACCTTCCGGATTTTTATGCACAGATGAGGGCGGGCATCGTCTATCAGACCTCCGCCATCAATCCCGACGATTGCCGCGAGGCCTTCGTCAAGGCTCTGGACGAGGGCAAGGATGTGCTCTACATCGGTCTGTCCTCCGGCATCAGCACCACCTCCAATGTGGCGCGGCTGACAGCCGAGGAGCTGGCGGCAGAGTATCCCGGGCAGGACATCCGCGTGGTCGACTCCCTGTGTGCCTCCGGCGGGCTGGGTATGCTGGTGTATTTCGCCGTGAAGAAGCAGCGGGAGGGTATGCCCCTCAACGAGCTGTATGATCATCTGACCGCACTGGTTCCCAAGCTGGCCCACTGGGTCACCGTGGAGGATCTGCAGTATCTCAAGCGGGGCGGGCGCATCAGCGCTACGGCCGCCTTTGCCGGAACGGTGCTGAATCTCAAGCCCGTGATCCACGTGGACGACGAAGGCAAGCTTGCCAACACCGCCAAGGTGCGCGGGCGCAGGCAGGCCGTCCGGCATCTGGCCGACAAGTACGCACAGCTTGCGGAGCAGACGGACGGGGAGTATTTCATCACCCATGCCGACTGCCCGGAGGATGCAAAGGCACTGGAGAGCATGATCGAGGAAAAGTACGGCCGCAAGGCCACCTCCATCTCCCAGATCGGCCCCGTGATCGGCGCCCACGCCGGCCCGGGCACACTGGCTCTCTTCTTCCTCGGCGCGGAACGCTGAAGCGCAGACATGCAAAAAGGACGGCTGAACTCCCGAAAGGAGAGCTCAGCCGTCCTTTTATTATGTTTCGTCTTTCGCGCCATCCTCCGGCGCAGGCTGCTCCTCCGACAGAGCAGAATCTGTTTCGGGAAGCTCTCCCGCATCCTCTTTCTTCCGCAGCTTTCTGCGCATGGGAATACATTACGCCCACAAACGCTGTGGTCAGCAGAAGCCACAGGCCATACTTCTTCGGCTTTTTGCGGAGGACATCCACCGCCATCAGAACAACGAAGCCCGGTGAGAGCCACCAATATACCTGCAGGCACCACTGCGCCGCAGTCTTTTTTGCCACCGGGAGCTTTGCGCCCGCAGGCTCAATGCCCGCATCGATCAGCTCGATCGAAACGGGGCAGTTCAATCCCACGGCGAAATTAGCCTTGATACTCTGTGTGGCTTTGGATAAGAAATTTGAAGAACTGTTTTATTTCTGATATTCAGTGTCGGAAACTTATCATAGCTTGAAAAATGTGCGTGACAAGAGGCGAAAAACGTGGTATACTGTTTGGCACGCTGCGCTGCAGAGGATTCACTGAGAAAAAAGCGTTCTGCGCGTTTATTTCCCCCCTAAAGGGGCAATCATACCATATATCTCTTTGAAAGGAACAAAAACATGAAGTACGATTTTGCCAAGATCTCCGATGCTGAGATCGCTGAGCTCAACGCTCTGCAGGAGAAGCTGTCCAAGAGCGGCAAGAAGGTCATTCTGCTGGCCGTGGAAGAGCAGTATCAGCCCGCCGCCCTCTGCGAAGAGGAGCTGGATCGCATCACCGCGCTGGAGAAGGAGCTCTCCAAGGCCGGCCGCGACGTCGTTCTTGTCGGTCTGAGCAAGTAAGGGACTCCGTTCCCGCACAAAGCCCCCGTGCAGCCCATAATGGAGCCGCACGGGGGCTTTTTCTATGCAAACGCTTCAGTCCTGTTCGGCGAGCAGGCGGAGATGGTCGGTCAGTTGGTCGCTGATCTGGCGCATACCCTCGATGCTCGGGTGCATATTCTGCCTGCTGATCCCGCTCAGGTGCAGCACGCTCACGCTGTAATGGGCGCACACCGTCTCCACGCTCTCGCTGATGTCGGAGCGGAGTCCCTCATTGAGCATGAAAACCACCGTGGCGGACGGATTGGCCCGGCATACTGTATCGAGCACATAGGCCAGGGCCGGGCGGAAGGTCTGAAAGTCCGCCTCCTCCCAGTCGGCATATTGATACTCCCCCACCGCAGTGCCCGCGTGGCTGTCATTGGTGCCGCCCTCAATGATGATCAGGTCGGCGGGGCGCAGGGAGGTGCAGCGCCGGACAAAGGAATAATCCCGGGCATCCCCCCTGCCGGCAGCATAGCCGTCATAGGACACGGGAGAGCCGCTGTAGGAATCGTTCTGCAGGATGGAAACGCCGTTTTCCTCCGCAAAGAGGTACCACCACATTTCCTCCGCATGCTCCACATCGTTGCCCCTGCCCTCCGTTTCCGGGTCGGAGATGGGATAGTAGGCCACGTTGGAGGCAGGCTCCGTGAAGCCCTTGAAGGCGCTGTAGGAATCGCCGAGGATCGACACGGTCAGGCTCCGTTCTTCGCTCTCTGTTTCTTCGATTGCAGGCTCCGGCGCTTCCGTCGGCGGCGGGGCGCTCTCCGCCGGGGCTGCTGAAGTCTCCGGGATGGCGGGGGCGCTCCGCTCTGTCCCCCAGCGCAGGGCAAGGAGCAGCAGCAGAAGCAGCAAAAGGCTGCATGCCATCCACCGGTATGTACGTTTCATTTTATTCTTCATAGCATCAGCTCCCCGCGCTTCATCATACCTGTTTTTTCGACGAAATACAAGCCGGAGAAGCGGAAAAACTTGGGGATAGGGTCGAATTTTCCGAAAAATGGCAGTCATATCAGGATTTCGCTTGATTATGCTATTCACATCGTGTATAATATGGATAGTCTATAATCGGACACATTGGATGCACTTATCTGCTAAGGAGGATACACTATGAGCGTATTGACCGATCTGATCTACGGCGGCTCCAACGCCGTCGCCGGTCTCACCGAGAACGCGGTGAACGAAGCTATCAGCAAGTACGGTGCCGAGCGCAAAATCGCCTTTCCCGGCACAGCCTACTTCTTCCCCACCATTTACGCCGCCACCGGCGTGAAGGTTGAGAAGCTGGGCGATCTGAGCGCCTGTGTGGGCGTTCTGAAGAGCCTGATCACCAATCAGGAGGATTTGGGGCAGGCGCTGAACGCCGGTCTCGCCACTGCCGTGGGCGCGGAGATCCTGGAAGGTCTGAAGTATATTGAGGAGGGCGACCCCTATGCCGACGAGAGCGGCATTGGCTTTGTGGGCGACCCCATTATCCGTTCTCTGGGCGTGCCTCTGGTGACCGGTGACATCCCCGGCGTGGCTGTGGTGCTCGGCGAGGCCGAGAAGGCCGAGGACGTGGTGAACGTTGTCAGAGATTATCAGAGCAAGGGCATTATGACCTTCCTCATCGGCAATGTGATCGAGCAGTGCGTCGAGGGCGGCGTGAAGATGGGTCTGGATCTCCGCGTGATCCCGCTGGGTCACGATGTGACCTCTGTGATCCATGTTGTGACCGTTGCCGTTCGTGCGGCGCTCATCTTCGGCAACCTGAAGCCCGGCGATCTCGCCGGTCTGCTTGCCTACACCAAGGACAGAGTGCCCGCCTTCGTCAATACCTTCGGCGAGCTGAACAATGTGGTGGTTTCCGCCGGTGCGGGCGCCATCGCCCTGGGCTTCCCCGTGATCACGGATGTGGATCTGGGTGAGAATCAGGTTCCCGGCGCGCTGGAGTCCGTGACCGACCACGCCGAGACCGTGAGCCGCTCTCTGGAGCTGCGCAACATCCGCATCAAGGTCAAGGAAATGAAGATCCCCGTGGCCTTTGCCGCCGCCTTTGAGGGCGAGGTCATCCGCCGCGGCGACATGCAGGTGGAATTCAGCTCCCACAAGTGCCCCACCGCCGAGCTGGTGCAGGCCGTGGGCAAGGATGAGCTGGAGGACGGCAAGGTCACCCTCATCGGTCAGGACATCGACACGCTGGAGCTCGGCGGCACCTTTGCGCTGGCCACCTGCGTGAAGGTTTACGGCCGGCAGATGCAGGCCGACTTTGAGCCCGTAATCGAGAGAAAGTTCCACGCCTGGCTGAACTATATGGAGGGCGTGATGCACACCGGTCAGCGCAATCAGATCCGCATCCGCGTCAGCAAGGACGCTGCCGCCAAGGGCCTGTCCCTGCGGGATTTCGGTCAGGTGCTCTATACCATGATCATGGACGAGTTCGCCATTGTGGTGGACAAGTGTGAGGTCACCCTCATCACCGAGCCGGAGAAGGTCACCGAGCTGCTGGAGAAGGTCGCCATGCCCATCTATGACGCCCGGGATGAGCGTCTGGAATCCCTTGTGGACGAGAGTGCCGACGTGTTCTATACCTGCACCATGTGCCAGTCCTTTGCCCCCGGTCATTGCTGCATCGTCACCCCCGAGCGTCTGGGACTCTGCGGCGCTGTGTCCTGGCTGGACGCCAAGGCTACCAAGCAGCTCAACGATGTGGGCCCCTGCCAGCCCATCAGCAAGGAGGGCTGTGAGGACGAGCTGCTGGGCATCTACCCCGACGCCAATGTGAAGCTCAAGGAGGCTACCCATGGCGCACTGGATCGCGTAACGCTCTACTCCATCATGCAGGATCCCATGACCTCCTGCGGCTGCTTCGAGTGCATCTGCGCTCTGGAGCCCAGCAGCGGCGGCGTGATCATCGTCAACCGTGAATACTCCGGCGCTACGCCCAACGGTATGAGCTTCGGCGAGCTGGCCTCCATGACCGGCGGCGGCGTGCAGACCCCCGGCTTCATGGGTCACGGCCGTCATTTCATCTCCTCCAAGAAGTTTATGTCCGCCGAAGGCGGCTTCCGGCGCATCGTGTGGATGCCCAAGGAGCTGAAGGACGATGTGGCCGAGCGGCTCAACAAGGCCGCCTTTGAGAAGTACGGCATTGAGAACTTCACCGACATGATCGCCGATGAGACCGTTTGCTCCTCCGCCGAGCAGGTCGACGCTCTCACGGAGTTCCTGCAGGAGAAGAACCATCCCGTTCTTGCTCTTGAGCCGCTGATGTAAGCGACCATAATACCATAGAAAAAGCACCGTGTATCTGCACGGTGCTTTTTCCTTCTATAGATCAGGACGGGATGGATCCGTTCAGGCTCTTCCTCCCCGGTTCAGCCGCCAGAGCAGCAGACCGATGCCGTAGGTGCAGAGCAGGAGGAGGGGCAGCACCAGCAGGCAGCCCTTTACCAGCCCGCCGGCGGCGGAGCCGTACCAGTCGTAATACCGGGAGACCGCGCCGTCTGTCAGGTGCAGGGCGCAGTTGGCGATGTAGAAGGCCGCATAGACCGCCACCGAAACCACGGCACAGGCGCTGTATCGCCGGGGGATGTCCCCATCCCGCTCCCAGAACAGAAACACAAAAATGCTCAGCAGCGGAATGACGCAGTGCATATAGAGGTTGCTGCCGCGGAAGAGCGAGGAGAAGCCCAGCAGGGAGGTCGGGGCGAGGAAGAAAACCGTAACGAGCATGGTCAGCGTAACGGCCGTCACGCCTGCGAGCTTCAGCACACGGACGGCGGTGGGCAGGGATGCGCGTCTGCCGGAGAGCACCGCCCGCTGAGCGCAGGCTGTGACGGCAGCGGACAGACCCATCAATATATTGGAATCCACCGTATAATAACGGAGCATCCCCCAGCGGCGGGCACTCAAAGCCACAGCTGCCCGGGAAAAAGAGAAGCCCGTGAACATCCACGCCGCCGCGAAAAGTGCGAGCGCGGCGGTAAGGCAGTTTCCGATATATGCTTTTTTCAGCTTATTTTTATCCATTCTTATTTTGCTCCCTGATCTGTCATCCGTTTTTTCTTATCATAGCACAGCCGGAGCCGTTTTGCCACCGGAAAAGAGATGACCGGGCCGATATTTCCGGATGATATCTTTTTTGCAAAGCTCTTGCCTGCCGCGGCAGAGAATGGTAAAATACAGGGAAAACCGTGACGCTTGTCACGCAAACAGACGAGGTAAATACACATGAACGAAGTTAAAGCGATCGTATCGGTCGTAGGTAAGGACTCTGTGGGCATCATCGCCCATGTCTGCACCACGCTGGCGGAAAACAACATCAATGTGCTGGATATCAGCCAGACCATCATGCAGGGCTATTTCACCATGGTCATGGTGGTGGACATCAGCGGCTGCAGCATCCCCTTCTCGCAGCTCGCGGAAGAGCTGAAGCTCTCCGGGGAGAGCAAGGGACTCAGCATCCGCATTCAGCGCGAGGACATCTTCGACGCCATGCATAAGATTTGAGGCTGTGCCATGATCAATACGGGAAGCATTTTTGAAACCATCGAAATGATCGACAAGCAGCATCTGGATATCCGCACGATCACCATGGGCATTTCGCTGCTGGACTGCACGGCGGAGGATCCGAAGCGCTGCTGCGAGCGCATCTACGATAAAATATGCCGGAAGGCGGAGCATCTGGTGCAGACCGGCTGCGACATTGAAAATGAGTACGGCATTCCCATTGTGAACAAGCGCATCTCCGTCACCCCCATCGCGCTGGTGGCCGGGGGCTGCGATACGCAGGATCTTGTGCCCTTCGCCCTGACGCTGGACCGGGCCGCCAAGAGCTGCGGCGTGAACTTTATCGGCGGCTTCTCCGCCCTGGTGCAGAAGGGAGTGGCCCGCGGTGACGAGCTGCTGCTCCGCGCCATTCCGCAGGCTCTCGCCGAGACCGATCTGGTCTGCTCCAGCGTGAACGTGGGCTCCACCAAAGCCGGCATCAATATGGACGCTGTGGCGGAAATGGGCCGGATCATCAAGCAGACGGCGCATCTGACAGCCGACAACAGCGGTCTCGGCTGCGCCAAGCTGGTGGTCTTCTGCAACGCCGTGGAGGACAATCCCTTCATGGCCGGCGCCTTCCACGGCGTGGGAGAGGCCGACAGCGTGATCAATGTGGGCGTCAGCGGCCCGGGCGTGGTCTATCACGCCCTGCAGAGCTGCAAGGGAGCGCCCTTTGATGCGGTGGCGGACACGGTGAAGAAAACTGCCTTCCAGATTACCCGCATGGGGCAGATGGTGGCGGCAGAGGCCTCCCGCCGATTGGACACACCCTACGGCATCGTGGATCTGTCTCTGGCTCCCACCCCCGCCGTAGGCGACAGCGTTGCCCGCATTCTGGAGATCATGGGTCTGGAGGTCTGCGGCACCCACGGCACCACCGCCGCGCTGGCGCTGCTGAACGATGCGGTGAAAAAGGGCGGCGTGATGGCTTCCTCCCATGTGGGCGGCCTCTCCGGCGCGTTCATTCCCGTTTCCGAGGACGAGGGCATGATCGCCTCCGCCACGGAAGGCACCCTGACCATTGACAAGCTGGAGGCCATGACCTGTGTCTGCTCGGTGGGTCTGGATATGATCGCCGTTCCCGGCGACACCAGCGCAGAGACCATCAGTGCCATCATTGCCGACGAGGCCGCCATCGGTATGGTCAACAGCAAGACCACCGCCGTGCGCGTGATCCCCGCAGAGGGGAAAAAGGTCGGCGATATGATCGAGCTGGGCGGTCTGTTGGGCAGCGCCCCGGTCATGCCGGTGCATCAGCCCTCCGCCGCCGAGTTCATTGCCCGGGGCGGCCGTATCCCCCCCTGCAGAGTCTGAAAAACTGAGAGAACTGTTCGTTGATAAGGAAAGGAACGACCCATGAAGACCGGCATTCTGGTCGTCAGCTTCGGCACGACCCATCCGGAGACCCTTGAAAAGAATATCACCGCTGCGGAGAACGCCATCCGTGAGCGTTTCCCCGCTATCCCCTGCTTTCGCGCCTTCACGAGCACTATCGTCCGTCGCCGTCTGAAGGAGAAGCTCGGAATCTCTGTTCCGAGCCCTGCCGAGGCACTGGCCTCCCTGGCAGCAGAGGGCTATACCCATGTGGCCGTGCAGCCCACGCTGCTGCTGCCCGGAGAAGAATATGACCGGCTCCGCAGGGAGGTTTTCGGCTCCGCAGGTGGAATGCACATTTCGATGGGTCTGCCCCTGCTTTGGGACGACCGGGATACGGAGACGTTGGTGGATATCCTCCGCGAGAGCTACAGCGCCGGGGAGGACTGCGTTCTGCTGGCCATGGGTCACGGTACCTCCCACGCCGCCGATGCGGTGTATGACCGGCTCCGCGCCGGGATGCACAAGGTAGGAATGGAGCTCTGCACCGTGGAGGGCTCGCTGGATTTTGATTCCGCCGTGAACGCTCTGTCGGCGCAGAGCCGCAGGCGGGTGCACCTCTTCCCGCTCCTGCTGGTGGCCGGTGAGCACTCCGTGAAGGACATGGCCGGCAGCGGAGAGGAGAGCCTGAAGAGCCGGCTTGAGCGTGCCGGCTTTTCCGTCACTTATTCTCTGCAGGGGCTGGGAGAGCTTCCCGCCGTACGGGAAATGATCGCCGCACGCTTGCCTGCGCTCCCGGATCTTCGTGCAGTCGGAGCGGCGCTATCGTAACCTGTCTCTTATAACCTGCTGTTTGAAGCGTGTAAGACGCATTCAACTTATTTCATACGTTTTGGTTATTACTCCATTTTTTCTTCTTATTAAAGCCGTATTTCTGTTGTTTTTGCTCAATTTTTTGAATGAATTGACACTTGTTTCTTGCCGTGTTATAATTTTTACACATACACGGAATGCAACGGTTTCCCTTTGGGACTAAGAAGGAATTCGGTGAGAATCCGAAGCGATACGGTCACTGTGAGCGCGATGGTGCGCAGCCAGAAACTTGCCTTTGCATGGAGCCACACATCTGCTGCATACGGATCGGCGTCCTCATCCGCGCTGAGCTCTCCCTAAAGTCAGGGAGGGCTTAATCGGTTGTCGTTCGCGGCTGTCGCAGAGATGCGGCAGCCGTTTTCTCTTCGATTCATTCGGAAAGTGAAAGGAGTTTCAACCATGGAAGCTAAACTGTACGGGATCGGCGTAGGACCCGGCGACCCGGAGCTGCTGACGCTGAAGGCAGTCCGGCTGCTGAAGGAATGCAGTGTGATCGGTATTCCCGGAAAGAACCCGGAGGAGAGCGTAGCCTATAAGATTGCGTTGGGCGCCTGCCCGGAGATCGCCGAAAAGGAGCATCTGCTGCTCCCGACTCCCATGACCAAGGATCTCTCTGTGCTCAACGCCAACTATGCCGAGTGCGCGAAGAAGGTGGAGGCGGTGCTGGACACCGGCCGGAGCGTGGCGCTCATCACACTGGGCGACCCCACGGTTTATTCCACCTATATGTATGTACAGCGTTTTGTGGAGGCTGACGGATATTCCGCCGAGATCGTAAACGGCATCCCCTCTTTCTGTGCCGTTGCCGCCCGCTTCCGGGACTCTTTGGGTGACCGGGAGG
>JAGHSH010000001.1 GCA_018065965.1 Candidatus Apopatocola equi | reverse complement strand
GCCGGCCCGGAACACATGGTCGCGGCCGAAGAGTTCTTCCGTGTATTTATGGGCGTTGGCCTGATACTCGCCGGAGAAGCTCAGATCGATATCGGGCACCTTGTCGCCGCCGAAGCCCAGGAAGGTCTCGAAGGGGATGTCAAAGCCCTCCTTGGCCATCTTGGTTCCGCAGACGGGACAGTTCTTATCGGGCATATCCGCGCCGCAGCCGTACTTCTCCCCTGTTTCACTGTCATACACCGGGTCGAAATCCGAATGGCGGCAATTCGGGCATCGGTAATGGGGCGGCAGAGAGTTGACCTCCGTGATGCCGGACATATACGCCACCATGGAGGAACCCACGCTGCCTCGGGAGCCGACCAGATAGCCGTGCTCCAGGGAATTCTGCACCAGCTTCTGGGCAGACATGTAAATGACCTCATAATGACGGCCGAGAATAGCGTCCAGCTCCACCTGAACTCTGTCCCGGACAATATCCGGCGGATCATCGCCGTAGAGCTCATGGGTCTTGTCCCAGCACATTTGCTCCAGATCCTCCGCAGCGTGGGGAATGGAGGGCGGGTAAAGATCGGGCGGCAGCAGTTCAAAGGTATCTACGCTCTCCGCAATGGCATTGGGATGCCCGATTACGGCGGCGTAACAGTCCTCCTCGCCCAGATAGGCAAACTCCTCCATCATCTCATCGGTGGTCTTGAAATAGATGGGCAGAGACTTGTCCGCATCGGCGAACTTCTTCGACGCCAGCAGGATGTGCCGGTAGATCTCGTCCTCGGGGTCGAGGAAGTGAACATCGCCGGTGGCACAGAAGGGCTTGTTGAGCTTTTTGGCCAGCGCAACAATGCGGCGGTTGAGATCCCGGAGATCCTCCTCCGAGTCTACCTTGCCTTCATCCAGCAGGAAGTGGTTGTTGCACAGGGGCTGGATCTCCAGAAAATCATAAAAGAAGGCCAGCCGTTCCAGCTCTGTATCGGAGCGTCGGCTGAGTACCGCATCAAACAGCTCGCCCGCCTCGCAGGCAGAGCCGATGATCAGTCCCTCCCGATACTGCATGAGCAGACTCTTGGGGATAATGGGATTCCGCTTGAAATGCTCCAGATGAGACTTGCTGATGAGCTCATAGAGGTTTTTCAGACCGGGTTTGGTCCTGGTGAGGATGATGATATGCCGCACGCGGCGGTTATCGTTGCCCCGGTTGGCCTCCTTGCAGAAGCTCTCCACATCGTTAAGGAGCGTGCCGCCGTGATCCTCCACCCGCTGCAGCAGCGTCAGGTAGATATTGCCGCACACGGCCGCATCGTCACTGGCGCGGTGATGGTTGAAGTCCGGCAGACCCAGCGCCCGGGACACGTTATCCAGCTTATGGCGCTTAAGCTCCGGCAGGAGAGACTGCGCCATGGGAAGCGTGTCGATAAATACCGGGTCAAAGCTGCTTCCGTTAGCCTCGGCCACGCGGCGGATAAAGCCCACATCGAACTGGGCGTTGTGAGCCACCACGACCCGCTCGCCGCAGAATTCCAGAAACTGCGCCACAGCCGTGGCCTCGGTGGGCGCGCCGAACACATCCTGATCGGTGATGCCCGTCAGGTTGACGATCTCAGGCGGAATGGGGATGCCGGGATTCACAAAGGTCTGGAAACTCCTGAGCACCCGTCCCTCGGCGCTGAAATGAACCGCGCCGATCTCGGTGATGTGATCCTTCCCGCCGTCAAGTCCCGTGGTTTCGATGTCAAAAGCCACGAACTCGCAGCGCAGGGGCAGCTCGCTCTCCCGGGAGACAGTGAGCAAGTCATCCACATCGTTGATGAAGTAGCCCTCCACGCCGTAGATGATCTTGATGCCCGCCTTGTCGGCGGCATGCCACATCTCCGGGAAGGCCTGCGCCACGCCGTGGTCGGTGATGGCAATGGCCTTGTGTCCCCACTTCGCTGCCGTCTTTACGGCGGCGGTGGGGTCGGTGAGAGCGTCCAGAGCGGAATAGCGGGTGTGGAGATGGAGCTCCACGCGCTTCTCCCCTTCATATTCGTCCTTGCGCTTTTCCTGCACGCCCTCCGCAATGGCCACGGGCTCCAGGGCGATGTCATTATCGTAACGATTGAAGGACATATGGCCGTGTACCACCAGCCACATACCGGGCTTGATCTTGTCAATAACGGTCTTGTCCTCGTCTTTTTTGAAGTACCGGGAAACATGGATGCTGCCGGTATAGTCCGTCATGGTGAAGCTGAGAACGGCAGCGCCGCTTCTCACCTCGCGGCTGTCCACGGCAAAAACGCTGCCCTCCACCGTAACGGTGCTGCTCTCGG
>JAGHSH010000186.1 GCA_018065965.1 Candidatus Apopatocola equi | reverse complement strand
CGGCTTGAAGGTCAACGAAAAGGTCATTGCCACCACGCTGCAGCAGGAGCTTCCTTTCCTGGCCACGGAGAACATTCTGATGGAAGCCGTCAAACACGGCGGTGACCGGCAGGCGATCCATGAGCTCATTCGCCGCTGCTCCATGGAGGCCAGAGCAAGAATGAACGAGGGTCTGAGCTGCGATCTGCTTGAGCGTCTCCTTGCCTCCGGTGAGCTGCCGCTGCGGGAAGAGGAGCTGCGTTCACTCTGCGATCCCTCTGCCTTCACAGGCCGCTGCGCCGAACAGGTGGAGAGTTATCTTGCCAGACTGCGTCCCCTGCTTCAGGGAGTAAACGCTCATGCAGACGATACGGAGGTTTGAGGAATGGATAAGATTCTGATTCTTGATTTCGGTGGGCAGTATGCCCAGCTTATCGCAAGACGCGTAAGAGAACAGCAGGTCTACTGTGAGCTGAAGCCCTATAACGGCATCAGCTGTGAGGAGATCCTCCGCGAGGGCTACCGGGGCGTGATCCTATCCGGCGGCCCTATGAGCGTTTATAAAGACGATTCCCCCCATTTTGATCCCCGGCTCACGGAGCTGGGCATTCCCATCCTCGGTATCTGCTACGGCCACCAGCTGCTGGCGTGGCTCTGCGGCGGTACGGTCAGCTCCGGCGAGGGAAAAGGCGAATTCGGACGCATCCGTGTGAAGCTGGGTGATGGCACTCTTTTCTCTTCCCTGCCGGAGGAAATCAACTGCTGGATGAGCCATGGTGACAGCGTAACGGTTCTGCCCGAAGGCTTCCGCACGGTAGCGCAGAGCGATGAGTGCAGCTGTGCCGCCATGGAGAACCGGGAACGGCGGCTCTACGGACTGCAGTTCCACCCGGAGGTCACCCACAGCAAATATGGCACTGAGATTCTCCGCTCCTTCCTTTTCAAGGTTTGCGGCTGCCGTGCAGAGTGGACCATGAACAGCTTTGCTGCCGACGCCGTTGCCTCGCTGAAAGAGAAGGTCGGCGACAAGCGGGTGCTGCTGGCGCTCTCCGGCGGTGTGGATTCTTCCGTCTGTGCCGCCCTGCTGAGCAGAGCCATCGGCTCTCAGCTCACCTGCATTTTTGTGGATCACGGCTTTCTGCGTCTGCATGAAGCCGACGAGGTGGAAGCTGCCTTTGCCGGCAGCGGCATGAACTTTATCCGCGTGGACGCGGCAGAACGCTTCCTAACGCTGCTTGCAGGAATCACTGAACCCGAAGAGAAGCGCAAGTGCATCGGCGCGGAGTTTATCCGCGTATTTGAAGAGCAGAGCAAAAAGCTGGGACATATGGACTTTCTGGCACAGGGCACCATTTACCCGGATGTGATTGAATCCGGTGCTGTGGGCAGTGCTGTCATCAAGAGCCATCACAATGTGGGCGGTCTGCCCGAGCATATGGACTTCGGCGAGCTGCTGGAGCCCCTGCGGACGCTCTTTAAGGATGAGGTGCGTGCGCTGGGTCGGGAGCTCGGCCTCCCTGTTTCCCTCACGGAGCGGCAGCCCTTCCCCGGCTCCGGTCTTGCCATTCGCGTTCTGGGCGAGTTAACAGCCGAACGGCTGGAGCTGCTGCGGAAAGCCGACGCGATCTTTCGGCAGGAGCTGGAGAGCTCCGGCGTGAATGCTTCTCAGTATTTCGCCGTGCTGACACGCGACCGCAGCGTGGGCGTGATGGGCGATGCGAGAACCTACGGTGCTACCATAGCTCTTCGGGCGGTGGAAACCGATGATTTCATGACCGCAGACTGGGTGCGGCTGCCCTATGAGCTGCTGGCGCGCTGCAGCAGCCGCATCTGCAATGAGCTTTCGCAGGTGAGCCGGGTGGTTTACGACATCACCAGCAAGCCTCCTGCAACCGTTGAGTGGGAATAAGGAGATACGGCTATGACGAAATATATATTTGTCACCGGCGGTGTGGTGTCGGGTCTCGGCAAGGGTATCACCGCGGCGGCACTGGGCAGACTTCTGAAGTCCCGGGGGCTGAAGGTCGCCGCCCAGAAGCTCGACCCCTATATGAATGTGGATCCCGGTACTATGAGTCCCTACCAGCACGGCGAGGTTTACGTTACGGAGGACGGAGCGGAGACCGATCTGGATCTGGGTCACTATGAGCGCTTTATTGATGAGGATCTGAACTGCTGCTCCAACCTGACCTCCGGCCGGGTATACTGGAATGTACTGAACAAGGAGCGCCGGGGTGATTATCTCGGCTCCACCGTGCAGGTCATTCCCCATATCACCAATGAGATCAAGAGCTTCATCTACGCTCTCTCCGAGCGTACCGGGGCGGATGTGGTGCTTACGGAGATCGGAGGCACTACGGGCGATATTGAATCCCAGCCCTTTCTGGAGGCCATTCGTCAGATCTCTTTGGAGCAGGGACGGGAGAACTGTCTCTTCATCCATGTGACGCTCGTGCCCTTCCTCAAGGGCTCACTGGAGCACAAATCCAAGCCCACGCAGCACTCCGTTAAGGAGCTGCAGGGCATGGGGATCACACCCGACATCATCGTGCTGCGCACAGACGAGCCCATTACCGACCGGGGGATCTTCCGGAAGATCGCTCTCTTCTGCAATGTGAAGGAGGACTGCGTGATCGAGAACCTCACGCTGGATTCTCTGTACGAAGCGCCCCTGATGCTGGAGAAAAGCCACTTCTCCGAGATCGTCTGCAGAGAGCTTGGCATAGAGGCCGGACCCTGTGAGCTCCGGGAGTGGGAAGAGATGGTGGAGCGCAGCAAGCACCCCGAAAAGACCGTGCGTATCGGTATTGTGGGGAAATACACGCAGCTCCACGATGCCTACCTCTCCATTGCCGAAGCCCTGCGGCACGCGGGCATTGCCTGTCGCAGCTCGGTAAAGCTGGAATGGATCGATTCGGAAACTCTGACAGAGGAGAACAAAGACGAGCTGCTCTCCCCTCTTCAGGGAATTCTGGTTCCCGGCGGCTTTGGCAGCCGCGGCGTTGAGGGCATGATCCTCGCCGCAGAGTATGCACGCACCAGGGACGTCCCTTATCTGGGCATCTGCCTCGGAATGCAGATCGCGGTGATCGAATTTGCCCGTCACGCCGCTGCTCTGGCGCAGGCGAACTCCGGTGAATTTGACCCGGATTCCCCGGACAAGGTAATCGATTTCATGGACGGACAGAGCGAGGAGCGCAGCAAGGGCGGCACCCTGCGGCTGGGCGCCTATCCTGCCGTTCTGCAGGAAGGCTCACGGATGCGGAGCATTTACGGCGCAGCGGAGATCTCCGAGAGGCACCGCCATCGGTATGAGTTCAACAACCGTTACCGTGAGCTGCTCTGCGCAAAGGGTCTTTCTCTCAGCGCCCTCTCTCCCGACGGCATGCTGGTTGAGGGTGTGGAGCTGCGTGAGCATCCCTTCTTCGTGGGTGTACAGTATCATCCTGAGTTCAAATCCCGTCCCAACAGGCCCCATCCCCTCTTCCGCTGCTTTGTGGAAGCCTGTCTGAAATGAGCAGGCGTCTCACCCTTCGGGAGCAGCTTGCGCTTCTGACCGGCAAGCTCAGCTATCGGCTGCTTCGTCTGCTGGGCCGCGAGGCCGGCAGTCTCCCCGGACTGCTGGCCTGGCGGATAGCGCCCTCCCTCCTAGCCGCACTCTCTGACGGGGTCGATACCCTTGCCGTATGCGGTACCAACGGGAAAACAACCACCTGCAAGCTCATTGCGGACTGCTACGCTGCACGGGGAATAACTCTCATCCGCAATGGAACGGGCGCTAATCTCCCCGCCGGCATCCTCACCGCCTTTCTGCGCCGTGCCGATCTGCGCGGACACATCATGGAGCGCACAGCAGTCATTGAATGTGACGAGGCTGCCGCGCTGAAAGTCTTCCCCTATCTGCGTCCCCGTTCCGTGCTGGTGAACAATCTCTTTCGGGATCAGCTCGACCGTTACGGAGAGCTGAACACGACACTGCGGAATCTGAAGGACGCCATTGCAGCCTTGGACAACTGTCAGCCGTTTCTGAATGCCGATGATGCGCTGGTCTCTACCCTCGGGCAGGGGCAGCCCAAGGCTCTCTACTTCGGCTCAGAGATTCAGAGTGATGCGAAAGGCGTTACCGATGATGCGCAGTTCTGCCCCTTCTGCGGAAAGAAGCTGCACTATGAGCGCATCAGCTATGCGCATCTGGGCAAGTATGTCTGCAGCGGCTGCGGCTATCGCAATCCCGAAGCCGCGCTCACGCTCCGGAAATTTGAATCGGAGACCGACGGCAGCCGCCTCACCCTCGCGCACGGGGAAAGGGCGTTTTCCCTGTCCCTGAAGCTGCAGGGGCTCTACAACGGCAGCAATGCCGCGGCGGTGGCGCTCGTTCTGCTGCAGCGCGGCTTTACCGAGGACGAGATCCGCACCTCCTTCGCGGCAGCTGCTCCGGCCTTCGGACGGCAGGAGCATTTTTCACTTTGCGGAGGTCTGGAGCTGATCCTTGCCAAGAATCCGGTGGGACTCTCACAGGTCTTTTCCATTCTCGCGGAAAAGAAGGAAGAATTCGTGCTTGTGCTCTGCCTGAACGATAAGGACGCAGACGGCCGGGATATCTCCTGGATCTGGGACGCGGACTTTGAGCTGCTGCAGCAATGCAGAAACACTGTGGGAGCCATATTCCTTGGCGGCACCCGGGCAGAAGAGCTGGCGCTGCGGCTGAAGTATGCAGAGCTCAGCGCCGTAAAAACAGAGCTTTTCTCTTCCCCGCAGGCGCTTGTGCAGCGGCTCTCCGGCCTGGAGCTGCCGGTCAGCGCCGTGTGCACCTACACGGCCATGCGGGAGCTGCGGCCGCTGCTGATACGCTCGGAAGGGAGGAAGCAGTCATGGAACTGAAAATCGCACATCTGTATCCGGAGGCGCTGAACCTCTACGGAGACAGCGGCAATATTCTCTGTCTCCGCAAGCGGGCGGAATGGCGGGGCATCTCCGTTTCGGTCACGCCGCTGGGCATGGGTGAATGGCCGTCTCTGAAGGACTTTGATCTTTTTTTCCTCGGCGGCGGACAGGACTATGAGCAAAGCCTGATCGAAAGAGATCTGACGGAGGCCAAGATCCGGGAGCTCCGCGCTGCCGCATCGGACGGAAAGACCTTTCTCGGCATCTGCGGAGGTTATCAGATGCTGGGGGAATATTATTTGACAGGGGAAGGCGTTCAGCTGGACTATCTGGCCATTGGAGCGTTTCACACCGTTGCGGGCAAAGACCGCATCACCGGCAACCTGCTTTTTGATGCAGGGAAGCTCGGCACTGTGGTCGGTTATGAGAACCACAGCGGTCGGACGTTTCTTGAAAAAAATGACGAAGCGCTGGGGCAGGTTCTATCCGGCTGCGGCAACAACGGCAGCGACTCGACAGAGGGCTATCACCGGGCAAACCTTTTCGGCACCTACTGTCACGGTCCGGTTCTGCCCAAAAATCCTGCGCTGGCCGACGCTCTGCTGCTCTCTGCTCTTCGGGAGCGATATGCTCTTTCGGAGCTGGAGCCGTTGGACGACGATGTGGAGCAGCGGGCCCACGAAGCGGCCGCCGCTATGACGCGTTCATGAGCAGGTCAGACGCTCCGCGGGGACAAACCACCTTTGCGTGACTTCCTTTTCTTGACAAACCTCAGTTAATCTACTATAATGATACCTGCTTTTCAGAAAAGCAGATATAGATATAATAGCAGGAGGCTTCATCCATGAACGATTTTCTCAACACTCTGATCAACTGGGTAACTACCACCGGCATCAAGCTCGTGATTTCCCTTGTGATCCTGCTCGTTTCCTTCCGTGTGGTCAATTCTTTAGGCAAAAAGATCACCGCCAAGCTCACCGAGTCTGCGAAGCTCGACCGCACGCTGACCAAGACTCTCTCCAACATCGCCGTGATCGGCATCAAGGTGCTGATCGTGCTGAGTCTTGTGGGTTATCTGGGCATTGAGACCAGCGGCATTTCTGCTCTCATCGCCTCTCTCGGCGTGTGCGTGGGTCTGGCTGTGAACGGCACCCTGAGCAATCTTGCCGGCGGCGCCATGATCCTCATCACCCATCCCTTCAAGGTTGGCGATTACATCGCCGCCCAGGGCAGCGAGGGTGTTGTGGAGGATATCCTGATCTGCTCCACCAAGATCCTCACCGTGGACAACAAGGTCGTTTACCTGCCCAACAGCGCCCTTTCCACCGGCACCATCGTCAATTACTCCGAAAAGAGTGAGCGGCGTGTTGATTTCACCTTCTCTGTGGGCGGCAACGATGCCGACAAGGTGAAGAGCGTGATTCTGGATGTATGCACTGCAGAAGAGCTGGTGCTCTCTTCCCCCGCCCCCTTTGCCCGCGTGACCGACTTCGGCTCCGGCAACGGTCTGAAGATCACCATGCGCGCCTGGTGCAAGAGCGCCGACTACTGGGACACCTATTTTGCCCTGCTGGAGGGTATGGAGAAGGCTTTTGCCGCCAACGGCATCGTTGTTCCCTTCAATCAGCTGGACGTTCATGTTAAGAACCCCTGAGCCTTCACAGCACAGAAAAACGCGGCTCCTTTGAGTTTCATCAAAGGAGCCGCGTTTTTTCATATTCTCTTTCTGAAGAGACCGGTAATGCGGCCGTTTACGTCCACATCAATGTTTTCCGCAGCGGGAATGCGGGGCAGGCCGGGCATGGTCATGATATCGCCCGTAAGCACCACCACAAAGCCCGCGCCGGCAGACATCCGCACATCCTTGACCGTGACCGTGAAGCCCTCCGGTGCACCCAGCTTCTTGGGATCGTCGGAAAAGCTGTACTGGGTCTTGGCCATGCAGACCGGGCAATTCCGGAAGCCCAGCTTTTCGAGCTTTTCGATCTCGCGGGAGGCCTGGAGATAATACTGTACCTCCGCACCGCCGTAGATCTTTTTGACTACCGCCTCGATCTTTTCCTTGATGGACAGATCGTCCTCATAGGCAAAGCGGAAATTACTGTTCCCCTCCTCACACAGACGGACGACCTCACGGGCAAGCTCCTCGGAGCCCCTGCCGCCGTCCGCCCAGCAGGTAGAGAGAATGGTATTCACACCCAGCTCCCGGCAGCGGGAGATAATGTAGTCAACTTCCCGATCCGTATCGGTGGGGAAACGGTTGACGGCCACCACGCAGGGCAGACGGTACACATCACGGATATTGGAAACGTGGCGCAACAGGTTGGGAATACCCTTCTCCAGAGCTACCAGATCTTCCTCGGCCAGCTTGCTCTTCTCGGCGCCGCCGTGATACTTGAGCGCACGGACAGTTGCAACGATAACGACTGCATCGGGAATCAGGCCGGACATCCGGCACTTGATATCCAGAAACTTTTCCGCACCCAGATCCGCACCGAAGCCCGCCTCGGTCACGACATAATCGCAGAGCCGCAGTGCCATCTTGGAGGCCACGACACTGTTGCAGCCGTGGGCGATGTTGGCAAAGGGGCCGCCATGGACAAAGGCGGGCGTACCCTCCAGCGTCTGTACCAGATTGGGCTTGAGCGCATCCTTGAGCAGGGCGCACATGGCTCCCTGCGCATGAAGATCCCCGGCGGTCACAGGCCGGTCGTCATAGGTATAGCCGATAATAATACGGGCAAGGCGGTTTTTCAGATCCAGAATGGAATCGGCCAGACAGAGAACAGCCATGATTTCGGAGGCGACCGTGATATCAAAGCCGTCCTCCCGGGGCACGCCGTCTCCCTTGCCGCCCAGACCGTCTACGATGGAGCGAAGCTGACGGTCGTTCATGTCCACGCAGCGCTTCCAGGTGATCTTTCTCACATCGATGCCCAGCTTGTTGCCCTGATGGATGTGATTGTCGATCATGGCAGCCAGCAGATTGTTGGCCGCGCCGATGGCATGAAAATCGCCGGTAAAGTGGAGGTTGATGTCCTCCATGGGAATGACCTGTGCATAGCCGCCGCCGGCAGCACCGCCCTTCACGCCGAACACCGGGCCCAAAGAAGGCTCACGCATGGCCACCATAACATCCTTGCCGATCCGGCGCAGACCGTCTGCCAGACCGATGGTGTTGGTGGTCTTACCTTCGCCGGAGGGAGTGGGGTTGGTGGCAGTGACAAGAATGAGCTTGCCCCGTTCGGGCTTGGACTTCTTGAGGTATTTCAGATCGACCTTGGCCTTGTAGGTGCCGTAGGGCTCCAGAAACTCGGGGTCGATATGGGCGCGCTTGGCAATTGTCGTGATAGGTTCGGGCACACACTGCTGTGCAATTTCAATATCAGATAAATAAGCCATGACGTGTTATCCTCCTCAATGCGTTTTCAGGTTCTGTCAGCGGAAGTATTTCACAGCGGATTCGAACATCCGCAGACTGTAATTACCGGGGACATTCCGGTAGAGCATATCCCCCACGCGCTCCGCGTGACCCATTTTGCCGAACACGCGGCCGTCAGGAGAGGTGATGCCCTCAATGGCGAGAACAGAGTTGTTGGGGTTATAGCGAGTATCGGCGGAAGCGTTTCCGTCCGGATCCCATACTGGGTGGCGATCTGCCCGTTTTCGATCAGCTGCGCGAGAAGCTCATCGCTGATCACGAAGCGTCCCTCTCCGTGGGAGATCGGAACACTGATCACATCGCCCACGTTCTCCAGCGAGAGCCGGGGCGATTTGACAGAGGCGACGCGGGTACGGACGATTTTGGACTGGTGGCGGCCGATGCTGTTGAAGGTCAGAGTGGGACAGCTCTCATCTGTGTCCATGATCTTGCCGAAGGGAACAACTCCCAGCTTGACAAGAGACTGAAAAACAATGCAGATGCCGCACATCAGACAGTACCGCGTATAGAGCAGCTCGTCCACACGCTCGCGGATCGCTTCGTTGCGGAAGAACGCTGTGATAAACTTGCCGCTGCCGTCGGGCTCGTCGCCGCCGCTGAAGCCGCCGGGAATGAAAATCATCTGTGAATCGGCAACAGCAGAAGCAAATTGCTCAACGCTACGAGAGATGCCATCCGCACTGAGGTTGTTAATCACCAGCAGGCGGGGCTCCGCTCCGGCATCGCGGACAGCGCGGGCAGAATCGATCTCGCAGTTGGTGCCGGGGAATACCGGAATAAGCACCTGCGGCTTCGCCGATTTGATATGAGGCGTGAGCTTGGAGGCGCCTGCATAGGAAAGCGTTTCCATGCGGGGCTGAGACTGCTCGACATTGCAGGGATAAACGCTCTCCAGCTTGTTTTCGTAGATGGAGGAGAGCTCGGTGAGGCTGAGTTGCTCGCCGCCGCGCACGAACTGCTGCGCCTCGGTGACCGTGCCCAGCAGCGTGCCGGAGGCAGCAGCGCCCTCTGCCAGCTCCACGAGGAAGGAGCCGTAGCAGCAGTTGAAAAGCTCATCCAGACTGACATCTTTGGCAAAGCAGAAGCCGAAGCCGTTGCCCAGTGCCATTTTCAGAACTGCCTCTGCAGCGCCGCCCATGCCGGGGGTATAACAGGCCAGAGCCTTTCCGCTGCGCATCAGCTCGCTGACCTGCGAGAAAATCCGGAGAAGCGAGTCCTTCACCGGCAGGCCGTCCTCGCCGATTTCGGGACGAAGCCACACCACGCGGCTGCCGGCCTGCTTGAACTCGGGAGATACAATATGTTCGCAGCGGTCGGTGGTCACGGCAAAGGAGACCAGCGTGGGCGGAACGTGGATATCCTCAAAGGAACCGCTCATGGAGTCCTTGCCGCCGATCGCAGCCACACCCAGCTCCAGCTGCGCACGGAAGGCACCCAGCAGCGCTGCGAGAGGCTTGCCCCAGCTATGGGTATTTTTACCCAGATGCTCAAAATATTCCTGGAAGGTCAGGTACACATCCTCCAGGCTGCTGCCGGTGGCGATCAGCTTGGAAACGGACTCCACCACAGCCAGATAAGCGCCGTGATAGGGGCTCTTCTCGCTGATGTAGGGATTGAAGCCCCAGCTCATGAGCGTGCAGCAATCCGTATGTCCCCTCTCCAAAGAGACCTTCTGCACCATGGCCTGCACGGGCGTAAGCTGGCTGCGTCCGCCGAAGGGCATCAGCACGCTGCCGGCTCCGATGGTAGAGTCAAAGCGTTCGGAAAGACCCCGGTGGGAGCAGCAGTTCAGATCATCCGCAAGAGCGCGGTAGTTCTCCGCAAAGCCGCCCGAAAAACTCCTGCGCTCAAAGCACAGGGGGTCAACAAAGGCATCGGCGTGCTTCTCCGCGCCGTTGGAGTCCAGAAATGCGCGGCTCACATCCACGATGGTCTTGCCGTTCCAGCGCATGGTAAGTCTGGGCTCCGCCTTGACACGGGCAACCACCGTGGCCTCCAGGTTCTCAGCGGTGGCAAGCTCCAGGAAGCGGGGAACGTCCCCGACTTCCACCACAACAGCCATGCGTTCCTGAGATTCGCTGATAGCCAGCTCGGTGCCGTCAAGACCCTCATACTTTTTGGGAACTGCGTTCAGGTCGATGCCCAGACCGTCGGCCAGCTCACCGATAGCCACAGAAACACCGCCGGCGCCGAAGTCATTGCAGCGCTTGGTCGTAGCGCTGGCCTCGCCGCTGCGAAACAGGCGCTGGAGCTTGCGCTCCTCGGGGGCGTTGCCCTTCTGCACCTCTGCGCCGCACTGCTCAAGGGACTGTACCGTGTGGGATTTGGAAGAGCCGGTGGCGCCGCCGCAGCCGTCGCGGCCGGTTCTGCCGCCCAGCAGGATGACCGCATCCCCGGGCTCCGGGCGCTCACGGCGAACGTTTTTTGCCGGAGCTGCGCCGATCACAGCGCCGATCTCCATGCGCTTGGCAGCGTAACCGTCATGATAAAGCTCATCCACAAGACCGGTCGCAAGGCCGATCTGATTGCCGTAGGAGGAATAGCCAGCCGCCGCCGTGGTAACGATCTTGCGCTGAGAGAGCTTGCCGGGCAGCGTTTCGCTCAGGGGTCTGAGGGGGTCGGCTGCTCCGGTAAGGCGCATGGCGCCGTAAACATAGGCTCTGCCGGAGAGAGGATCGCGGATCGCGCCGCCGATGCAGGTGGCCGCACCGCCGAAGGGCTCGATCTCCGTGGGATGATTATGGGTCTCGTTCTTGAAAAGCAGCAGCCAGGGCTCCGTCACGCCGTCGATCTCCACGTCCATTTTCACGGTGCAGGCGTTGATCTCTTCGGACTCGTCCAGCTTGTCCAGCTCCCCCTGCATCTTCAGATACCGGGCGGCCGGCGTACCGACGTCCATGAGGTTCACGGGCTTGGTACGGCCCAGCTCTGCACGGACGGCGAGATACTCGTCATAGGTCTTTTGAAGCAGAGCATCCTCAAAATGTACAGAATCCAGCGTGGTATTGAAGGTGGTGTGGCGGCAGTGATCGGACCAATAGGTGTCGATCATGCGAATTTCGGTAACTGTGGGATCGCGCTCTTCGCTCACAAAATAATCCCGGCACATACGGAGATCGTCCGTGTCCATAGCAAGCCCCATGCTGCCGACGAGAGCGGCAAGGCCCGCCTCGTCAAGGCTGCGGAAGCCAATAAGCGTTTCCACCTCGGTAGGGATATCAAAGGGAGTCTGCAGGGTATCGAAGGTGTCCAGAGAAGCCTCGCGGGCTTCCACGGGATTGATAACATATTTCTTAATAGCCGCCAGCTCCTCCGCGCTCACGCTGCCCTGCAGCATATAGACGCGGGCGGTGCGGACGGTGGGACGTTCCCGGCGGGAGAGCAGGCTGATGCACTGGGCGGCGGAGTCGGCACGCTGATCGAACTGCCCCGGAAGATACTCCACCGCAAACACGGCGCAGTCCGTTTCGGGCAGCGCATAGCAGACATCATCGACCATGGGCTCGGAGAACACATTTCTCACAGACGCAGCAAACAGCTCTTCGTCCAGCCCCTCCGCATCGTAGCGGTTGAGCATCCGCACGGCTTCCACGGAGCGGATCTGCAGCACATTGCGGATCTCGTTCAGCAGGCTGCGGGCTTCGTTGTCAAAGCCCTTTCTTTTCTCCACATATACTCTGTAAACCATCAGCAACCTCCTTTTGCCCGGAGGGCTCTCTGACCGATGTCATGACGGAAGAAGCCGTTCTCCAGGCCCGCAGCCTTCACCAGTTCATAGGCAGAATTGACAGCGTTCTCCAGCGTATCGGCAACGGCGGTGCAGCCCAAAACACGGCCGCCGGAGGAGAGGAGCTTATCCCCTTCCCGTCTGGCGCCGGCAACGAAAACAGTCTGACCTTCGGAGCAGGATGGAAGCGTCAGCTCATAACCGGTCTGATAGCTGACGGGATAGCCCTCGGAGGCAAGGATCACACAGCAGGCGCTCTGATTTGAGAAACGAACCTCCGTTTCGGCAAGAGTGCCGTTTGTCACCGCCTGCATAACAGTAAGCAGGTCGCTCTGCAGCAGCGGGAGTACCACCTGCGTTTCGGGATCACCGAAGCGGCAGTTATATTCAATGACCTTCGGCCCCCGCTCCGTGAGCATCAGACCAAAATAGAGACAGCCCCGGAACTCGCGTCCCTCTGCCTTCATGGCGCGGACAGGGGGCAGGAAGATATCCCGCATACAGACTGCCGCGATCTCGTCGGTATAAAAGGGGTTAGGCGCGACGGTGCCCATGCCGCCGGTATTGAGGCCGGTATCATTGTCTCCGGCTCGCTTGTGATCCATGGAGGAGATCATAGGAACGATCACATTCCCATCAGTAAAGGATAACACTGTTACCTCCGGTCCGTCAAGATATTCCTCCACAACAATTCGTCTGCCGCTCTGACCGAACCTGTCCTCCAGCATCATTTCACGGATGGCTTCGGCAGCCTCTTCACGGGTCTGCGCGATCACAACGCCCTTGCCTAACGCAAGACCGTCAGCCTTGATAACCAGCGGAAGCGGCTGTGCCGCAGCATAGCGGAGGGCGGCATCCGCATCCTCAAAGACCTCATAGGCGGCCGTCGGGATGCCGTACTTTTTCATCAGGCCCTTGGAAAAGACCTTGCTGCCTTCGATCACGGCGGCGTTTTTGCGGGGGCCGAAGCAGGGAATGCCCCGCTGCTCCAGTTCATCCACAAGACCCAGCACCAGAGGATCGTCGGGAGCGACCACCGCATAATCCACGCTGTGGGAAAGGGCAAACTCGCAGATGCCCTGCAGATCCTTTGCGGCGATATTCACACACTCCGCCTCGATCATGCCGCCATTGCCGGGGAGAGCATAGATCTTCTCAACGGTGCTGTTTTCTCTGAGCTTCTTGATAATGGCATGCTCGCGGCCGCCGCCGCCGACAACCAGAATGTTCATACAAGACCTCCGGTGGGAAGAATTAGGGATCAGTGGTGGAAGAGGCGCATACCGGTGAAGGCAAGCACCATGCCGTACTTATCGCAGCAGTCAATGACGGCATCATCGCGGACGGAGCCGCCCGGCTCGGCCACATAGCTGACGCCGCTGCGCTTGGCACGCTCAATGTTGTCGCTGAAGGGGAAGAAAGCGTCCGAGCCCAGTGCCACACCGCTGACGGTGGAGAGGAAGGCTTTCTGCTCCTCATCGGTGAAAGGCTCGGGGCGGGAGGTGAAATACTTCTCCCAGTTGCCATCGGCGCAGACATCTTCTTCGTTTTTGTTGATATAGCCGTCGATGACGTTATCCCGGTCGGCGCGGCCCAGATCGCTGCGGAAGGGCAGGTTCAGCACCTTGTCGCTCTGACGGAGGAACCAGGTATCGGCCTTGCTGCCGGCAAGACGGGTGCAGTGGATGCGGGACTGCTGACCAGCGCCAACGCCGATGGCCTGTCCGTCATAGGCGTAGCAGACGGAATTGGACTGGGTATACTTGAGGATGATGAGGGAAATGATCAGATCACGGAGAGCAGTCTCGGGCAGCTCCTTCTTCGCGGAAACGATGTTTTTCAGAAGCTCCGCGTCGATGCGGAAGTTGTTGCGTCCCTGCTCAAAGGTGATGCCGAAAACCTGCTTGCACTCCTGCACCTCGGGAACATAGTCGGGGTCAATGCGGATGATGTTATAGCTGCCCTTACGCTTCTGGCGGAGCAGAGCCAGCGCTTCGTCGGTGTAGCCGGGGGCGATCACGCCGTCGGAGAC
>JAGHSH010000104.1 GCA_018065965.1 Candidatus Apopatocola equi | reverse complement strand
GAGAATGGGAAGCCTATCAGCGCAGCTATGACCCCGACGGGAGCAAGCTCTCAGAGTCTCTGGGTTCGGAGGAGATCGGGCAGGGCTACACCCTCTACCGGGGTCTATACCTCGGAGATGGCCATGAAGCTGGATGAGCTCACGGCCGGGCGCGGTCTGCGTCTCAACAAAACCATGCATTTCTGCTACAGCGCGGAGGAGCTCTATGCCGCCCTTGGCTGCGGCGCGTTTCTCCCCGAGGGCAGCGAGTGCGTGGGCTATCTCTTCGACACCGGCTCCTTCCACTTTGACGGCAGCTTCCGGGGCGTGGATTACCGCTTCGACCTGCAGAAGAAGGGCAGCTTTTCCGAAGCGCTGCTCTCCACCCCCACCCATGAGGATGAGCAGTGGGTCTATGTTTCCCGCGGTCAGCCCCTGCTGCTCTCGCTGGGCAGCGAGCAGTGTCTGATCCACACCGCGCTGGAGCAGGCCTACCTGACCGTTACGCTCCCCTATCCCGCAGCGGATGCGGAGGGCAGCGGCATCAGCGGCGTGCTGCTGGAGAGTCTGGCCGATTCCATTCACTGGGACAGGATCGAGGGCTGAGCTTTGGCCGAATATCTGAACAATCCCATTATCGTTATTGACTTTCTCTCCTTTATTCTTCTCTCCTCCTTCGTGCTGAGTATCCTCCGGAACCGGCGTTCCGCCCCGGAATATACAGTTCCCTTCCTGTGGATGCTCATCTTCTCGCTGCTGCAGACCGTCTTTGATATTCTCAGCTCCCATGCCTATTCCGAGCAGCTTCGCGCTCTCCTGCACTTCTCCAGTGCGGGAAGCTATGTCTTTTCCTACGCCATTTCCCTCTCCTTCTGCTTTTTTCTCTACCGGCTATGCCGGGAGGTCAAAGGAGAGAATCCGATATGGCAGAGGCTGCTGGCCTTTGCTGCGGCAGGTTATCTGGCAAACGGCATTGCCGTTGTCCTCCTGACCCGCTGGGGCAACCTCTTCCCGATGCCCGGCGAGGCGGAGACCATGAGCCGGATCCCCCGAGCCCTGATCCTCTACGGCTTCATGCTGACGGTACTGGTCACAAACTTCGTCGTGATCGTCACCCAGCAGATGTCCACCCGGAAAACCGTTATTCTCTGTCTCTACTGTATCATTCCGCTCATTTCCGTGCCTATGATCGTCATGGGAGTACGGCGCACACAGATCTTCGTGCTGGTGCAGGACGTGATCATCTACTGCCATATCTTCGCCATGCAGGGCAGAGAGCTGGCAGAGACCGAGGCGCAGCTGCTCACCTCCCGCATGGAGACCATGCTCTCGCAGATCCAGCCCCATTTCCTCTACAATGCCCTGAACTCCTGCGTGAGTCTCTGCGATGATGACCCGCAGCTCGCCAAGCAGACTCTGCTGAATTTCAGCCGCTATCTCCGCGCCAATCTGGACTCTCTGGGGAAAAAAGAGCCCATCCCCTTCCTGCGGGAGCTGGAGCACACCCGCACCTATCTGGACATCGAGCAGATCCGATTCGGTGAGCGGGTAAAGGTCGAATACGATCTGCAGGAAACGGATTTCATGCTCCCCGCTCTCAGCCTGCAGCCGCTGGCGGAGAACGCCGTAAAGCATGGCATCACCATGAAGCGCGGCGGCGGCACGCTGAAGATCAGCACCCGTGCCGACGAGGAGAACTACTATGTCATCGTGGAGGATGACGGCGTAGGCTTTGAGAAGCTCCCCGAGGAGCCGGAGCATATCGGCATCCGCAATATTCACGGCAGACTCGCCTCCATGGTCGGAGGAAATCTTACATACGAAAGCACACCGAACGTAGGAACCAAAGCTACCATTACTTTGCCAAAGAAAGGACACAGAACATGAGAATCCTCTTGATCGACGATGAACCTGCAGCCCTGAACCTGCTCCGGAAGGCCGTGAAGGAGGCAGTCCCCCATGCGGATATTGCTGCCTTTGATTCTTCTCTGGACGCGCTTCATGACGCAGAAGAAAACCGCCCGGATGTGGTTTTCAGCGATATTCGTATGCCCGAGCTCAGCGGTCTGCCGCTGGCCAAGGCTCTCAAGAAGCTGAATCCCAAGGTGAACATTATTTTCTCCACCGGCTATTCGGAATATAAGGACGAATCTATTTTCCTGCATGTGAGCGGCTACATCACCAAGCCCGTGACCGCCGAGGATGTTCGCGCCCAGCTCGACAACCTGCTCTACCCCATCGAGACCCCCACCGCGCCCATCCACGCCCGCACCTTCGGCAATTTCGATCTTTTCGTAGACGGCAAGGCCGTGGCCTTCAACCGCAGCAAGTCCAAGGAGCTGCTGGCCTACCTCATCGACCGGCACGGCGCCGCCGTTCCCAAGAAGGAGCTCTGCGCCATCCTCTACGACGGCGATTACTCCATCTCCAAGCAGAACTACTTTACGCAGATCTACGCCGCTCTCAAGGACACGCTGGATGAATATGGCTGCGGCAGCATGCTGCTCCGCCGCTACAACTCCTACGCGGTGGATATCTCCGTGTTCACCTGCGATTCCTACGCCTTCCTGGAGGGCGACACCTCCGCCATCAACCGCTTCCGCGGTGAATACATGGAGCAGTACAGCTGGGCCGCCCAGTACAAGACCAAGTTCACGGACTGAGCTGTTCCCCGCGGTTCCGGGGGAATTTTGGAATTTGTTACGGTAAATTGCTGATTTACCCCTTGACAATCCGATCTTCCCCGCGTATAATGACTCTATCATTCGCAAAGAGGTGAAAGGTATGCATAGAATGGCTTGCGTCTGTTGTTGTCAGCGCAGCTCCCGGGCACAGTGTGCAGCGGGGTCTTTTGTCGTGCGTACCGAAGCACTGCGGAGCGTTTGCTGACAAGACCTTGTGCTGATTTTTCTGCCGGGAGCTTTTTTGAAAAGCTCCCGGTTTTTTTATTGCCGAAAAAGGAGTTGCTTTCATGAACTGGGAGTTTATCATAAAATACCTTCCCCTCAACCGGAAGGCTGCGTGGCTGACGCTGCGGCTGGGGCTGCTGGGCATTGCCCTCTCCACGCTCATCGGCCTGTTCTGCGCCGCTGTGCGCTACTACCGCATCCCCGTTCTGCACCCGCTTGTGCGCGTGTATATCGAGATCAGCCGCAACACGCCCCTGCTCATTCAGCTCTTTTTCATCTACTACGGTCTCCCCAAGATCGGAATCCCCACCGACCCCGCCAGCTGCGGAGTGGCGGGTCTGAGCTTTCTGGGCGGCAGCTACATGGCCGAGGCTTTCCGCTCCGGACTGGAGAGTGTGGAAGCCATTCAGACCGAGAGCGCCTATGCGCTGGGCATGAGCCGCTTTCAGACCCTGCGCTTCATTATCCTGCCCCAGGCCGCCGCAGTGAGCGTGCCGGCGTTCATGGCCAATGTGATCTTCCTGCTGAAGGAGACCAGTGTTTTCTCCGCCGTGAGTCTGATGGATCTGATGTTCACCGCCAAGGATCTCATCGGTCTCTACTACAAGACCACCGAAAGACTTTTCCTGCTGGTGGCGTTCTATCTTGTGATCCTGCTGCCCGTATCTCTGCTGGGAACGGTGCTGGAAAGGAGGCTTCGCTATGCCGGATCTGGGACTTGAGGTTCTTTTAAAGGGTAAAAATCTTGTCCGGCTGCTGGGCGGTCTCTGGACAGCGCTGCGCATCTCGCTGCTGAGCGTGGCCATTTCCCTCCCCGTGGGCGTGGTGCTGGGCGTGCTGATGACCCGCAACAACCGCTTTGTGAAGGCGCTGCTCCGGCTGTATCTGGAGTTCATCCGCATCATGCCGCAGATGGTGCTGCTCTTCATCGTCTACTTCGGCTCCACCCGGGCCTTCGGCTGGGATGTGTCCGGCGAGACCGCCTCGGTGGTGGTCTTCACCCTCTGGGGTGCGGCGGAAATGAGCGATCTTGTCCGCGGCGCGCTGACCTCCATTCCCCGCCATCAGTACGAAAGCGCTGAGGCGCTGGGGATGAGCAGACTGCAGACCAGCATTTTCATCATCATTCCCCAGACGGTCCGGCGGCTGATCCCCCTGAGCATCAATCTGGTGACCCGCATGATCAAGACCACCTCCCTGATCCTCATGATCGGCGTGGTGGAGGTGCTGAAGGTCAGCCAGCAGATCATCGAGGCCAACCGTATGAGCAGTCCCAACGCCGCCTTCGGCGTGTATCTGAGCGTTTTCCTGCTGTATTTCCTTGCCTGCTGGCCCATCAGCCTGCTGGCAGGCCGACTTGAAAAGAAATGGAGCTGAGTGCCGTGAACGAAAGCATTTTGAGCGTAGAGCATCTGACCAAGCGCTATGGGGAGAACACCATTCTGGAGGATGTGAGCTTCTCCGTGGCGCGGGGCGAGGTCATCGTCATCGTGGGTCCCAGCGGCTGCGGCAAGAGTACCCTGCTCCGCTGTCTGAACGCCCTCGAGCCCATTCAGGGCGGTGAGATCCGTCTGGACGGCGAGACCGTAGACAGCGGCGCAAAGGATCTGACCCGGCTTCGTCAGCGCATCGGCATGGTGTTCCAGTCCTATGAGCTTTTCCCCCACATGAGCGTGCTGAACAACATCCTCATCGCTCCGGTGCAGGTGCAGAAGCGCGACCGGGAAGAGGTGAAGGCCGAGGCTCTGGAGCTGCTGGAGCGGGTAGGTCTCAGCGCCAAAAAGGACGCATATCCCCGGGAGCTCTCCGGCGGACAGAAGCAGCGGGTGGCCATCGTCCGCGCCCTGTGTATGCACCCGGAGGTGCTGCTCTTTGATGAGGTCACGGCGGCTCTCGACCCCGAAATGGTGCGGGAGGTGCTGGACGTGATCCTCGATCTTGCCCGGGAGGGCAAGACCATGCTCATCGTCACCCACGAGATGAGCTTTGCCCGCGCCATCGCCGACCGGGTGTTCTTCCTGGACAACGGCGGCATTGTGGAGCAGGGAAAGCCCGCGGACTTCTTCGATCATCCTCAGACCGAGCGGGCCAGACAGTTCCTGCGTACCTTCGAATTTGAAAGCGTAAAGTAATCTCCCGGCAGCATAAAAGCGCCGGAAATAATATTGAAAAAGGAGACCTGAACATGAAAAAGCTCAATCGCATTATCGCAATCGCACTGACCTTTGCCCTCGCCTTTGCTCTTTGCGCCTGCGGCGGCAGCAAGAAGGAAGAGGGTCCCGTGTACCGCACGCTGGATGAGATCAAGCAGAGCGGCGTCATCAATATCGGCGTGTTCTCCGACAAGAACCCCTTCGGCTATGTGGACGAGAACGGCGAATATCAGGGCTATGACGTGTACTTTGCCCAGCGCATCGCCGAGGATCTGGGTGTGAAGCTGAACTACGTTTCCACCGAGGCCGCCAACCGCATCGAGTACCTGCAGACCGGCAAGGTGGACATCATCCTCGCCAACTTCACCGTTACCCCCCAGCGCGCCGAGGAAGTCGACTTCGCTCTGCCTTACATGAACGTGGCTCTGGGCGTGGTCAGCCCCGACGCCAAGGTCATTGAGACCCTGGACAACTGGAACGCCGACGAGCAGATGATCGTCATCTCCGGCACCACCGCCGAGACCTATTTCACCGAGAACTACCCCGACATCCCCCTGCAGAAGTATGACACCTACGCCAACGCCAAGAACGCCATGGAGAACGGCAACGGCGTTGCCTGGGCCAACGACAACACCGAGGTCATCGCCTTCGCTCTGCAGAACGAGGGCTACACCGTGGGCATCCCCTCTCTGGGCAGCCAGGACACCATCGCCCCCGCCGTCAGCAAGGGCAACGAGACCCTGCTGAACTGGCTCAACGGCGAGATCGAGGCGCTGGGCGCTGAGAACTTCTTCCACGCCGACTATGAGGCCACTCTGGTGGACACCTACGGTCTGGACTACGAGGAGAGCCTCGTGGTGGAGGGCGGCATCATCAAGTAAGCGACCCTTCCCCCCCTCTTATATCAAAACGCCCCCACTTTTGTGGGGGCGTTTTCTGTTTGTATTCCGTTTTTCCCCCCCACGGCGTGGGGAACGGAAGCAAACGCATAACGCCCCTGCCGGAGCAGGGGCGTTATGCGTTATTCGTTAAAGCTCGTAGAAGGCCTTCATAGCCTTGCAGAGAGCCTCATAATCCTTTACGCCGGCGGTTTCCCAGGATGCATGCATGGCCAGCTGGGGCAGGCCGATGTCCACGGTGCTCACAGGCACCATAGTGTTGGCGATGCTGCCGAGAGTGGAGCCGCCCTGCAGATCGGAGCGGTTAGCCATGACCTGCACTCCGACCCCGGCCTTTTCGCACACCGAGCGGAACCAGGCGGCACTGCGGCCGTCGGTGGTGTAGCGCTGGTTGGCGTTGAACTTGATGACGATACCGCCGTTGAGCACGGGGGCGTTCTCGCCGTCGGCATACTCGGGATGATTGGGATGTACGGCGTGGGCATTGTCCGCGCTGACCATGCGGCTGAGACTCAGCGCCATCTGCACGTCCTCCTCGTCCATGCCCAGCGCAAAGCAAATGCGCCGAAGGGTATCCCGCAGGAAGGAGGAGCCTGCGCCCTGGCGGGTCGCGCTGCCGACCTCCTCATTGTCGAAAATGCAGCAGACAGGCAGGGTATCGGGGGCGTCCTCGGCGTTCAGGAAGCCCTCCATGCAGCCGAAGGCGCACTCCAGATCGTCCAGTCGCGGCGAGAGCACAAATTCCTCCTCCGCACCCAGCACCGTGCCCATGCCCCGGGGCACCACAAAGAGGTCATGGCCCAGAATATCCTCTCTCGCCGCGCCGGCCGCCTCCGCCGCCAGCTCCAGAATGTCCGGGCAGCCTGCGCTCCCGTAGAGGGGCAGGGTGTCCACATGGGCGTTGAGCTTGGTTCCCTCATTGGCATTGCGGTTCATATGGATGGCCACGGAGGGGATCACCAGCAGATCCCGGTCGATGTACACCGGTCTTTCGTCGATGCCGTCCTCCGTGCGGACGAAGATCCGTCCCGCCACGGTCAGAGGCCGGTCAAACCAGCTGGCCATAAGCATACCGCCGTAGCGCTCCGTGGAGAGCTGAACGTAATACTTTCCCTTCTTCGTGGGGTTCTCCTTGAGCTTGAAGGCGGGGGAATCGCTGTGGGCCGCGGAGAGGAGGAAGCGGGCGGCAAAGCCCCGGGGCAGCCGGAAGGCCAGCAGGCTGGAATGGTGCCGCTGACAAAGTATTTTCCGCCGCGCATGAGCATCCAGCGGTCACTCTCGGCAAGCTCCGTATAGCCCTTCTCCAGCAGTTCGGTGCGGAGCGTTTCCACAGCCTGATAGCTGCTGGGGCTGCTGTGGATCTGAGTCAGCAGTTTTTTGATCATGGTTTTCTCCTCGCTTCCTTTATCAGATGCTGCTGTTTTTCTCGTAGGCCGCGATGACCGCGTCCATAATATCGGCGCGGACGCCGCCCTCCTCCAGTCGGCGCACGCCCTGAATGGTAGTGCCGCCGGGGGAGCATACCCCGTCCTTGACCTCGCCGGGATGCTTTCCGGTCTCCAGCAGATATTTGGCAGTGCCCGCCATGGTCTGGGCGGAGAGCCGCAGGGCGTCCTCCCGGCTGAGTCCGCAGGCTACCGCGCCGTCGGCCATGGCCTCCAGGAACATACAGACAAAGGCAGGGCCGCAGCCGCTGACCGCAGAGCCCGCGTCGATCAGGCTCTCGTGCAGGGGTACAAAGAGACCGCTTTCGGCCATGGCCTCCAGAAAGCCCCGCTTCTGCTCCTCGGTGACCTGCTCGGAGCAGGCATAGAGGATGGTGCCCTCGCCGATGGCCACCGGGGTGTTGGGCATGATGCGGATCACCGGATAAATATCGCCCGCCCAGTTCTGCACCTGCTTGATGGAGGTGCCGGTGGCCATGCTGACGATCACAAAGCTCTCCCGGCGGCGCTTGCGCTGCTCCAGAATCTCCCGCAGGGAGCGCAGCAGCTCACCCATGCCCCGGGGCTTGACCCCCAGAATGATATAGTCACAGCCGGCGGCCTCTGCATTGCTGCACACCCGGCCGCCCAGCTCCGCAGCGAGGCGGATCGCCTTCTCCGCGTGGCGGTTGGTGAGAAAAAGCTCGTTGCTGTGAACCTTGGACGCCGCCTTTGCCAGTGCGCCGCCCATATTGCCGGTACCGATAAAGCCCAGTTTTGCCATAACCCTGTTCCTCCGTTCTCTCTTTTCTTCCTTTATTTTTTATTATACGCCCCATTTTCCCATTTTGGCAAGATGGAAAACGGCACAGAGCCGAAGCTCTATGCCGCCTTGGTCGATGCGAGGGCGCGAACTCTGCGAGGCAGAAAGAAACCTCGCACTGTTTTCTACTGCACCTTGAGCGTGACCTTTGCGCTTCTGCCGCTGCCGTCGGCAGCGGTGACGGTCAGGGTAATGCGTGTACCCGGCTTCAGCGAGCGAAGAGAGCAAGCTGTGAGGACGTCTCCCTCCACCGCCGCGCTGACGGCGCTGCTGCTGCTCTGTACCGTCCAGACAGGGGCGCACCCGGCGGGCTCGCTGACGATGTGCAGACGCAGACCGTCCTCAAAGCCGATGCTCCGGCCGGTCACTTTCTCCCCCTCCGCATAGAGGTTGACGGCTGTCGTAAGGGGATAGAGCGTGACATAGCAGCTTTTGGCGATGCCGCTGCCGTCCCGGGCTGTGGCCGTGACCTTTACCGTCACCGGCTCGGCGATCTCCTTCGCAGCGGTGAGGCGGCTGCCGCTGAGAACGGCATAGGGGCTCGGTTCCATGCTGCAGCGGAGCGTGCGGTCGGTCACAGCCTGATTCACCTCCGGGCGAAGCGTCAGCGTTTTCCCCGCACCCAGTACAGCGGTTTCGGGAAGGCGCAGATCCTCATCGACCATGCGCCGCACAAAGCGGATGCGGACGGAGGCCTTTTTCCGGCTGCCGTCCCGGGCTGTGGCCGTGAAGGTCACGGTGCCGCCCTTTGCGTCTGCCGTGGGGACGATGCAGCCGTTTTCGTCCACCCGGTAGTACCGGCTGGAGCTGCTCCACACCACATCCTGCCCGGCGCTCATGGGCTGTACGGCGGCGCTGAGCCGCACGCAGGCGCCCACCTCCGTGCTGCCCGTCGGCGCTCCGGTGATGACCACCTTTTCGGCGCCCGGTACCAGATGAACGGGGAAGGCCGTTTCCGCACAGCCGTCGCGGGAGCGCAGCTGCACGGTAACGGTCACGGGAGCGTTCAGACTCCGGCGGGCGGTGAGCTTCCCGTTTTTCAGCAGGGCATAGGCCTCATCCCCCGGCGCAAGGCTCCACAGCAGGGTCCTGTCTGTGGGGCGCAGGGGCTCCGTTACGGCCTTCAGGCTCACGGAGCGGCCGGAAAGGAGCTGCTCCGGGATATTCTTCACGGTGATACTCTCGGTATAGCGCTTCACCGTCAGCTTCAGCTTCGCGGTATTCTTCCCGCAGGCAGCCGTGAGCGTCACGCTGCCGGGCGCAAGGAAGCGCACCAGCCCCGTCTGATCCACAGAGGCGATCTTCGCGCTGCTGCTCTTCCACACGACCTCCCCGCTGCGTCCCACCAAAGCGGCGGTGAGCTGCAGGGAGTCACTGCGGATATCCGCGGTGAGAGTGTCGCCGTTCACCCGCTCGCCGTCCCGGAGGATGTTCACCCCTGCGCTGAGATTGCTCAGCAGCGTCAGCGGCAGGAGGTCACATACCTCACCGTTCTCCCGCAGACGGGCGCGCAGCTCCACGTTCACCGGCTCGCCCGCGAAGGGCGTGACCTTGACGCGGCCATTGGCATCCACAGAGGCGTACTCGCTGCTGCTCAGCTCCCAGACCACGGCCTTGTCCGTCACCGGGCCGTCCGGGGCGCGGAGCAGAGCGCGGAAGGCATAGCTGCTGCCGCCGCGGAGGGTATAGCTTTCCAGCGGCTTTCCCCGGTTGTCGGCGATCTCCAGGGTGTCGGCTCTGCGCACCAGCTTCAGCCGCACGCTGCTCTTCACCCGGCTGCCGTCTGCGGCGGTGGCCGTGAGGGTAAGAGTACCGGTCTTGCCGGTGAAACTGCTGACGGTAAGGGTGCTGCCGCTGACAGAGAAGGAAGCGTACTCCTCCTTCATACCCGACCACACCACGTCCTGCTCCCCGTTGGCGGGCAGTACCGCGGCGGTGACGGTAAAGGAAGCATCGGAGCGAACGCAGACGGTCTCCTCCGCCGCGCAGCTGAGTACCACGGCCTCGGCGCGGGGCGTTTCCACGCGCTCCTCCCTCGTGTGGGAGGCATCGTGGGCACAGGTATAGAGATTCGTATAGGGCAGGTCGGAACGGTCGGTACGCTCAAAGACCCATGCGTGCTCCAGCGGGGGCAGGATCAGCGCATAGCTCTGCTCCTCCGCCCAGTCCTCGGCAAAGGAGGCCGTGAAGCGCACGCACCCGGCGTTTTCGCAGTCAGCTTTCTCCGTGATGACGGAAACCGCCGCCTCCGCGCTCTCAGCATGGGCGGTATCGTTCAGGCAAATGCGCCTTGCGCTGCAGGCCGTACGGTCGGCGCTCCAGCAGTAGCTGACAGCATCCCAGCGGTGCCCCTGCGGTGTGCAGAGCACCTCCACGCTGCCGTTCACCGCCCTGCATTCCAGCGGCTCGGCGGTGTTCCGCTCCGCATCCCAGCGGGCCGCACCGTGGCTGACCGCACCCTCGGAGGCAAAGCTGACGGTGACCGGGTAGCCTCCCTGCCGCCAGACCGCGCCGTCCTTCACGCGGAAGCGCAGTGTCAGGATCGCGCCGTCCTCACAGTAGTTTTCGGGGGCGTACCAGCCGAAGGAACCGTCCGCAGCCACGGCGTCCAGCTCCCAGACGCCGAAGGGGATGTTCCCCTCGCAGCCGAGGTATTCCAGCACGCTTCCGTCATAGGAAAGGTCGGCAA
>JAGHSH010000255.1 GCA_018065965.1 Candidatus Apopatocola equi | reverse complement strand
CTTCAGCTCTACGGCGGGCCCATCCGGCTCCTCATAGGGCTTTTCAGCTTCGATGGAGGGGCGGCGGATCACCACCTCCGCCAGCTCCACGCTGAGGAAGCTGCGTCCTTCACGAACCGTCAGGGGGCAGGGCAGGCTGCTCTCAAGGGCCTGATGGATAAGGACGGGACTGGGGAGAGATGAGAGCATATCGCTGCCCAGCTCGCGCAGTCGCTCGCCCACCGTGCGGGGGGATTCATCGGCAATGATGCGGCCGTGCTCCATGACCACCACCCGATCCGAGGAGGGGAATACCTCCTCCAGACGGTGCTCCGAAAGGATGACCGTAGTGCCCAGCTCGCGGTTGATCTTCTTGACCGTGTTGAGGAAGTCGGAGGCGGCGATGGGATCCAGCTGACTGGTGGGCTCATCGAGGATGAGCACCTCCGGCTGCATGGCCATGATGGAGGCCAGGTTCAGCAGCTGCTTCTGGCCGCCGGAGAGCTCCGCCACATTCTTGTGGAACCAGCCCTGAATGCCGAAATAGCTGGCCATTTCCGCCACACGCAGGCGCATGGAGCGCTGGTCACAGCCCAGGCTCTCCAGTCCGAAGGCCAGCTCATGCCAGACCTTATCGGTGACGATCTGGCTGTCGGGATCCTGCATCACATAGCCGATCTTGGCACTCTGCGTGCGCTGATCCACCTCGGAGATGTCCGTTCCCTCAAAGAGGATCTTGCCCTCCCTCTTGCCGTAGGGCGTGAGCACGGACTTCAGATGCCGCATAAGGGTGGTCTTGCCGCTGCCGCTGCGGCCGCAGAGGCAGAGGTACTCACCCTTCTCGATGCTGAGGCTCACGCCCTTGAGGGCGGGTTTATCCGTGTGCGGATAGGTAAAGATCAGATCCTTGATCTCAAAATGTGCCATGTTATATCCTCTCAAAGTTGGAGCAGCGAGGGCGTGAAGAGAAAGATGCTATAGCCCAGTGCTCCCGGAATCGTGCGCAGGGTCTGCTCCGCAATTTCCATGCGGGGATAGAAAACCGCCTTTGTGCCGCCCAGCACCGCCGCGCTCAGCAGCAGCGCCAGCGAGCCAAGCAGGACGGCCGTGCAAAGCCGATCCCGCCCGTCACGGCGGTAAATATTGAAGTTGGTGCGCTCTCCCGTGCCGTAGCCCCGGGCCTTCATGGAGTCAGCCGTGACCACGGAGCCCTCCAGCGCCCAGGAGGTCAGCACCGAGAGTATATCCGCCGCATGGCGGAGCTTCTCGTTCTTCGTGCCGTCGCCGGGCGCCTTTCCGATGCAGCGGCGCACACCCGTTACGGTGGTCAGCTTTTTTTCAAAGGACGGCACCAGACGCAGGATCATGCACAGCAGCAGCGAGAGAGACGGGATCAGCTTGCCGAAGAGGGCAATGAACTTGTCACCCGTCATCAGCACGTTGTAGCAGGAAAACCACAGCAGCACCGAAACGAACATGGCTCCCACCGTGGCTCCGTAGCAGAGAGCCTCCTGGGTGACGATGCGTTTGCCCCGCCACCAGTGGAAGAGCACGGTGTCGCCGCTCTGGACGAAGAGGCCGTTAAAGGCCGTCAGGAAAAGCCAGAGCAGCAGCAGGCCGCCGACCGTTCGCAGCCCCTTTTTCCCCTTGATGCGCAGGAAAAAGACAGCCGAGGCCAGCAGGTTCAGCCCGATATACAGCGGATGGGACAAAAACATACCCGTGCCGATGGCTCCCGCAAAAAACAGGAACTCCACGGCAGGATGAAAGCTGTCAAAGGCCGGTGTCATCTGCTCTCACTCTCCCTTTTGCGGAAATAGAGCAGAACCAGCAGTCCGGCGGCACCGACGAGCCCCAGAGCGGGGATCAGGAAGCCCACGCCGTGTTCGGCAGGCTCCTCCGCTTCCTCCTCGGGCAGCTCCAGCGAGGATTCGCCCCGTTCGCCCAGCAGCGTCCACTCCCCTGCTCCCTGACAGATAAAGCTCACACGGCCGTTTTCCAGCGTGCAGTCGCAGAAGCTCTCGCGTCCGTTCCGATCCCGGAAGAGCATACGCAGCAGCGGATAGTCTCCGCAGCCGACAGGCGCGTCAAAGCTGATGTTAAAGGGCTCCGTGACAGCCTCTTCCCCGGTGAGCGTATCGGTAAGGCGGAGGGAGAAGGAACGGAGGGAATCATAACCGTTTCTGCTCACGGAACCGGGATCCTTCTCCGTCAGCTCCATGCGGACAGACCAGCGGAGCTCCTCGGTGCGGGCATCGGCGCTCTTGTGGTTTTCCACACCCAGCACCGTGCAGCAGCCCTTGAGATCCTCGTAATTCAGTACCTGAGCCTTGAGAGTCTCGCTCATGGCACTGTAATCCTTTACCGCAGCGAGCACATCCGCTTCCGCAGGCTTCTCACTCCCGGCGAGCTTTTCAATGCTGCGGATCAGCTCGGCAGCTTCCCTGTCTACTTTATACTTTTTCCCGTCCAGCGTGACCTCCACGGTGTCGGTCCCGGTGCCGAGACTCTTGGTAGCGCCGCCGCCCTGCTGATTGCTCAGAGTACGCTCGGCAGCGGTAAGAGTCGCATAATACTTTTCGTCGATGACGATCTTCTTCTCCGTGGAGAGAAGCGCGTCGAAGGCTTTCCGGGCCGCCTCGATCTTCTGCTTGGAGGCCGCTGTGTTGGTCACGGTACCGATGGCGGCGATGAGCTTTTCCACCTCGCGGGCATTGTCATAGCGCTCCTGCTCCCACCGGGCGTCCGTGTAGAGCTTCACCGTCTCCTCGGGGACGGTATTGCGCTCAGCCTCACTCAGTGCAGAATAGAGCGACTGCGCCGTGCGGAAGCGGCTCTCGGAGGCGGCCGTGCCGTCTATCGTCCCGATGGCGCGAATGGCGGCGGCAGCAGCATCGATCCGCTGCAGGATGGGAGCAAGGGCTGCCTCCGCAGCGACGAGAGCGGCGTAATTCGTGACCTGCTTCTTGTCCTCCTCGCTGAGCTTTTCATAAGCAGAGCGGGCATTTTCCACGGAGGTGCGGCTCGAAATCGTAATGTTCTTATCCAGCCGGTCGATGAGGCTGATGACAACACCGCTGCCGGTGAAGCCCACAGCCAGCACGTTACCGGAGTCATTCTTATAATAGATGGTGCTGTTGGAGGAGCAGATGGGACTGGTGATGCAGTATTCCTCAAACCCGGCGGCATCGTAGATCTCCGTGAGGGTCAGGGAATAGTCCGAGAGCTTCACGCGGATATTGCTAAGACCGCCCGGCTTGGAGTTATAGGTGGAATAGAAATCCAGATATCCCTCGCTCTCATGAGCCGTGCTCAGAAGCATGGAGCACTGGGGATAGCCCTTGAGATCCACGGAGCTCTTTTTCTCCATGTTTACGGCATCCACCACCACAAAGGAGCCGCTGGAGCCGCCCTCGTAAACGCCGGAGCCGATGCCGAAATAGGCCATGCCCTTGTAGATGACCGGCGTGGAGGTGGACTGGCCGCCCAAGGCAAGAGTCTTCAGCTCGGAGAGACGGCCCTTCTCATCCACAGCCGCAGAACAGAGCAGGCCGCCCTCGGTGGTCACAAAGACGCGGCCCAGCTCAACGGAATAGGCCACGGAGCTGCGGGCATCACCGGCGTCCTTCAGCGTCAAAGCAGAGATAATCGCGCCGGTAGAACGGTTCAGCGACCAGAGCTGGGAATCGCCGATGCCGTCGGAGCCGTCCTCGGTGCTCACGATCAGGGCATCCCCCACCGCCACGCTGCCGGCCCAGTAGAAGCCGCCCTTGTGGCTGCGCCGCCAGGTGGGCGTTTTGATTTCATCATCCCGAGTGGGATCCTCATCGCTGACAGAGAGGCAGACATAGTTGGCGTTCTTAGTCTCACCCGTCCAGAAGCCGGTGTAGAGATAACCGCCGCTGCAGGTAATGGGAGAGAGTGACTGGCCGCCGGCGCTGTCCCGGTAGATCCAGAGGGATCGGAGCGTTTTTGCGTCAAAGGCCTGGATCACGCCCCCGGAGAGCGGGCAGAAGATCATGCCGTCGGCATAGCTGGGGGGCGTGTAGCCCCAGTTGGGAGCCTCGCACATATCCCCGGAGCAGAGCACCTCGCCCGTGTACAGATCCAGCTTATAGAGCTTGGTGCCGGACATGACGATGAGGGCATTGTCCACGATGATCTGAACGCTCGGTGCGGCGCTCCAGTCGCCGTTTTCGCCCAGCGCCACGTTCCACAGCAGGGTGGCATCCTCGGAACGGGTGGGCAGAGCGGTATCCGTGATGGCCATGTTGGTGCCGGCATTACAGAGGTTTTCCCACTGGGCCTCCACGCTCTCCTGCTCTTCCTTTTCGGGGATCTTCTCCAAGGTGAGCGAGAGAG
>JAGHSH010000168.1 GCA_018065965.1 Candidatus Apopatocola equi | reverse complement strand
TGGAGCTGGGGATCCTCCTCCTCCAGCAGCCGCAGCTTGGGCAGTGCCTGCCGGGCGTCCACCCCCTTGGGCAGCATGACCCGGTAGCCCAGCACCGGCTCCAGCAGGGGGGAGGCTGCGTCCGGCTCGATGCCCAGACCCTGCCCGGGCCAGGTAGCCGTCAGTCCCGTGACGGCGCAGACCTGCCCGGCCTCCACTGCGTCGGCGGTCTCATACCGCGCCCCGGAATAAAGCCGCAGCCGATTGACCTTCTCGCTGAGAGGCTCTGTGCCGTGGAGAGGCCCGTAGCGCAGCTCCGTCCGCACCTTCAGCGTTCCGCCGGTGATCTTCGGGTAGGTAAGGCGATTGCCCTGCTCGTCCCGGGCGATCTTGAAGACCCGGGCCCCGAAATCGGCGGGGTATCTTTCCTCCTCGGTCAGCTCCTCAATGAGGGAGAGGAAATCGCCCACGCCCTCGTCCTTCAGTCCGGAGCCGAACACGCAGGGCACCAGCTTCCGCTGCTGCAGGATCCTGCGAAGCTCGGCGGGGTCTACCCGCCCGCAGCGGTCATAGCTTTCCAGCGCACTCTCAGAGAGCAGCGCAAGCTGCTCCTGCCGCGCCTCCTCGCTGCCGTGGGTGAAGTCAATGCAGCCCTCGCTGAGCCGGGCGCGGAGCTGCTCCAGAATGGCCTCGTGTCCCAGCGCGGAAACGTCCATTTTCGTGATGAAGATAAAAGTGGGGATGGCGTAGCGCTCCAGCAGACTCCAGAGGGTTTCCGTGTGCGCCTGCACGCCGTCGGTACCGCTGATGACCAGCACCGCGTAATCCAGCACCTGCAGCGCCCGCTCCATCTCCGTGGAGAAATCCGAGTGGCCGGGGGTGTCCAGCAGGGTGATGTCCATATCTCCCCAGTTGAGCCGCGCCATTTTGGAGAACACCGTGATGCCCCGCTCCCGCTCGATGCGGTGGTTGTCCAGCACCGTGTCCCGATGGTCGACCCGCCCCAGACGGCGGATCACTCCCGCCTCATAGAGCAGGGACTCCGAGAGCGTGGTCTTTCCGGCGTCCACGTGGGCCAGTATTCCCAGCACGATCTTCTTCATGAGCTTTCTCCTTCAGCCGAAAACAGGTTCGGAATTCGTTTTTCCCGATTATATCACAGAGAAGCCCGGCAGAAAAGAGCCTATTCTCCCAGGAAAGAGGAAAAACCAGAGTTATGTTTACATAAAACTATGATACTTTGAATATTAAAAAACGATGCAGGAGAATTTTTTCCGATATGTTGAAAATACGTTTTTGAATATTTTTTTAACATTATCCAACAATATGGAAGAAATGTGTATGTTTAAAAACCCTTGCTCTGAAATTTTTGCATACGGTTAAAGAAAAGATAATAAAAAGTATGTAAACCATATTGATATTAATCAATATCCGGTGGTATAATTGATTCTGTCTAATAATAGGTATCATTTTGCCCTTTTTCCCCCTGAAACACGGAAATGGAGGGAAAGGGACTTTTTTGAGGAGGACAGGATATGAAGAAAAAACTCATTGCCCTGCTGCTCACTTTCAGTATGTGCCTGAGCATGATGCCTGTGCAGGTGTTTGCTCAGGAGGCTGACGAGGAGCAGCCCTCTGCAGTGCTCGAAGAGGAGATCCTCCTCGACGCGCAGGAAGAGCCTGCCGATGAGGAGCCTGAAGAGCCTGCCGAGGAAGAGACTCCCGCAGAGCAGCCGGAGGAGCCTGCCGAGGAAGAGCCCGAAGAGATCTTCGAGGCTCCCGAGGAGGAAGAGGCCGAGGAAGCTCTGGAGGAAGCTACGCAGTTTGCCGAGATCCGCAGCTTTCCCCGTAACAGCGCTGCCGATCTCCGTGCCAGCGAGCTGCTGTATGTCTACACCGAGGGCTTTGCTCCCGAGGCCAAGCTGACCTATACCTACACCGTAAAGGGTACGAAGTGGTACTACGGCAGCGGCGAGGTCTGGGTGGCTCCCTCCTATAACCTTGCGATCGAAAACAGCGCCTATGTGGAGCTGGATGCGAGCAAGAACGGCAATACCAGCAGCCCGCTGAATTATGCCTATTTTCTGGTCGCAGATGATAACCACAGTTCGAATTTCTGGGGAACGAACTACAACGCCAGCCTTGAGGTTCAGGTCGTTGTCAAGGATACCAACCCCGATTCCGCTACCTATAACAAGACTGCCACCTGCTCTCACAAGGGCTTCGGCGAGTCCAGCCTTGCGACGGACGCCGGCAACATGGTTACCATCGCCTTTGTGGGCATGGAGCGGGATATGAAGGCATATTACGGCCTTGTGGGCGTGGGTCACGTTCTCTGCTCCAACTGCACCGCAGAGATTACCAAGATTTACGATACCAGCATTGTAAATTATACGACTGCCCGCGATAAGTCCAAGATCACCGGCCAGAAGACCGGCGTGACGAACATGGACATCACCATAAAAAAAGAGAGAGGCTGCGCTTTCCACAGCGGTACCACTGCCAAGTATACCAGTAAGGCCTATGTGGTCAACCAGCCCATCGTCAACAGCTTCGGTGAGCTGACCGTCACGCAGGTGCCCGCGGGCGTCACCCTGACCATCAACGGCCAGAGCAAGACCTCCACCGGCGGCGACCTGATGTTCGAGGGCCTGCAGCCCGAGACCACCTATACCCTGACCGCCAGCGTGACCGAGTTCGGCATCACCACCAGAGCCGACACCCAGGTGACCATGCCCAAGCGCGCCAACGTGCAGGTCATCGTCAAGCCCGGCCCCGAGGCCGGCACTGCCCAGGGCGGCATTGCCAACAACATCAGCGGCACCGGCAAGAACGTGGCTGTCAGCGTCAGCCCCAACCCCTACTGGAAGGTCGTTTCTGCGACCTGCGAGTGGCAGTACCGCACGAAAAACAACGGCGGTTACACCAAGGACACCGGCACCCTGACCTATGATGCCGGCACCGATAAATATGTGATCGCTTACCCCGGCTTCGGCAACAGCAATTATCAGATTAAGGATGAGCTGATCACCGTTACCGTTACCCTCGTGGATACTTATGTGCCGGTTACCGGTCTGACGCTGGATCCCAGCGAGAAGACCATCCCCTACGGCGACAGCTTCACCGTTACCCCCACCGTTACTCCTGCGGATGCGTCCCTGAAGAATGTCACCTGGACTTCTTCCGATCCCACCGTCTGCAGTGTGGATGAGAACGGCAAGGTCACCGGCCTGAAGGTCGGCACCGCCACCGTTACCGCCACCGCCGCCGACGGCGTGACGGCCACCTGCGCCGTGACCGTGATCAAGCGCCCCGTGACCGTCAGCGGCATTACCGCGCAGGATAAGGTCTATGACGGCACCACCGCTGCCACGCTGGTTCTCACCGGCGTGACTGTGAACGGCGTTCTGGCTCAGGATCAGGCTAAGGTCAGCGCCACCGCGACCGGCGCCTTTGCCGATCCCAACGTGGGCACCGACAAGACCGTCAACCTGAGCAATCTGGCGCCCACCGCTATGACGGACTACTACGAGCTGAACATCGCGGGAAGCCAGAAGACCACCACCGCCGATATCACTGCCAAGGACATTACCGGCAAGGTCACCGTGAGCGGCCCCGCCGATGTGATCTACAACGGTCAGAAGCACACCCCCACCGATGTGACCGTTACCTATGAGGGCCAGACCCTTGTCATGGGCCGGGACTACACCCTGAGCTATCCCGAAGCCGCTGACGCGAATGTCAACGTCGGTAAGGGCGATCTGACTGTGAACTTCATCGGCAACTATGCGGGCACCACCAGCGTGAACTTCAACATCCTGCCCGCCGAAGGCAAGGGCAGTGTGACGCTGGACGACTGGAAGGTCGGCGAGACCGCCAAGACTCCCCGGACCGAGAGCACCACGAACCCCGGCACGCCCGTCATCACCTACAAGGTGAAGGGCGCTGACGACAGCACCTACACCGCCGCTGTTCCCACTGAGATCGGTGAGTACACGGTTCGTGCGGTGTTCCCCGCCAACAATAATTATAAGGAAGCGACCGACACTGACGACTTCGCCATCCTTGAGAATCCCCACACCGTCACCGTCAGCGTGGAGAACGGCACTGCCGACAAGGACGCGAAGGTGAATGTGAACTATGAGAAGGATCTGACCATCACCTTCACGGCCAATGAAAACTACGCCCTTGACACCGTGACCGTGGACGGCAAGGC
>JAGHSH010000126.1 GCA_018065965.1 Candidatus Apopatocola equi | reverse complement strand
GGGCAGGGAGATGCCCTGTCCGGCGCGCTCCGCATCGGCGCGGAGAACGCGGGACGGCTCGTCCCCGGTCTTTTTGCGCGCCATGCGCCCTGCGCTCCGCTCCAGCGCGGCGGCAAAGCCGCTGCTGCCCGCCGGGTGCATCCCCGGCTGCACCTCGCCGGCCGGGAGTACCCGGAAGCTCTCGGCGCTCTCGCTGCGGCGCTGGGTGTCGATGTCGAAGAAGCCCATGGAGTCCGGCTCGTCCCCCCAGTATTCAATGCGCAGGGGCCGGGTCTCCCCGGGGGAGAAAATGTCCAGGATCGCGCCCCGGCGGGCGTACTGGCCGCTGCCCTCCACCATCTCGCAGCGGGTATAGCCGCAGCGCAGGAGCCGCTGCTCCAGCTCCTCGGGGCCGGGGCCGCTCATATCCACGGTGAAGGCCTCCTCCCGGAGCACCTCCGGCGGCAGGGTGCGCAGCTGCAGAGCGCCCACGGTGGCAAGGACGATCTGCGCCTCGCCGCGCGCCAGCCTGTCGAGCAGCCGCAGCCGCTCCTGCTCCTGCTGGCGGGACACGGTGTCTGCGTTCCGCAGGGTCAGATCCCTATCGGGCAGAAGACAGACCTCCTCCCCGGAGGCGCGGAGATCAAGCCGCAGGTGCTCCGCGGCGGCCTCATCGGCACAGACCACCAGAAGGGGTCTGCGGAGGGCGCTGCGGAGGGCACAGGCCAGCAGAGAGCGCAGCGCCGGGGAAGTGCCGGAAACGACGGCAGGCAAAATACCCTCCTCAATCTGCCGCTGCAGGGTAGAGAGGGAGGGTATGTTCAATATTGCGTTCAGAATCGGTTCCATAGGCGTAGGATACACCTTTCGGAAGGGGATTGCAAGGGGGATCTCGTCTGCGGCGGGATCCCCCGGCGTCTTACCACCAGCTGTTGCTGAAGCCGAAGCCGTAGCCGTCAAAGGGGCTCTGGGGGGTGCGGGGATCGGCGCTGCTATGGTTGACGCTCTCCGGCGCTTCGGGCTGCTTCTCATCGAAGGTGATGGGCAGCTCAAGGGTCTCGCCGCTGCGGTAGACCTTCAGCACGGCGTCCTGCCCGGCCTTGTAATTCTTGAGCACCGCCTGCAGATCGGACACGGAGCCGATGCTGTTGCCGTCCACGGCGGTCAGGATATCGCCCATCTGCACGCCGGCCTTTTCGGCACAGCTGCCGGAGACCACGGCGTAGACATATGCGCCCTCCACCATGTTGTAATACTGGGCGGCGGCGGCGCTGACGGACTTGGGGGACACGCCGATATAGGCCTTGCCGCGGACATAGCCGTTCTCGATGAGGTCATTGGCAATGGCGATGGCGTCGTTGATGGGGATGGCGAAGCCCAGACCCTCGATGCCCATGTCCTCGTAGGTGTCGGAATACTTGGCGGTGACCACGCCGATGATCCGGCCCTGCGCATCATACACGGGGCCGCCGGAATTGCCGGAGTTCACCGCCGCATCGATCTGGAACATATTGATGGCCGAGTCGGACACGCCGGTATCGATCTCACGGTCCATGGCGGAGATGATGCCTGTGGTCATGGTGTAATCCAGCTCGCCCAGAGGGTTGCCCACGGCGTACACGCTCTCGCCCACGCGGATATTGCTGCTGTCGCCCAGCGCGGCGGGGGTGAGGTTCTCCGCATCGATCTTCAGCACGGCGATGTCGCTGTCATCGCCCTCATAGCCCACGATGGTGGCCGGGTAGCTCTCGCCGTCATAGAGCATGACGGTCAGGGGATAGGTGCCGTCCACGGCGTATTCCACCACATGGTAATTGGTGAGGATATAGCCGTCGGAGCTGACGATGAAGCCCGTGCCGGTCACCGTGCCGGAGCGGACGCCGAAATAGGTGTTGTAGCTGACGGAGGTGGAAATGCCCACCACCTGTCTGCAGGCCAGCTCATAGATCTCCGTGGCGGCCATTTCCTCCTGCCGCTCCCGCACGGAGCTCAGATGGCCGTCCTGCGCGGGGCTCTCTTCCGTTTCCGCAAAGGCGGCCTGCTCTTCCTGTTCCGCGTCATCGGCGTCCTGCGCCGTTTCGGGCTGTGCCTTCTCCTGAGTCACGGGCAGGGCGCGGCCGATGGACAGGGACGAGCCCAGTCCCCCCAGCAGGAAGCCGCCCGTCAGCGTGCCCAGCAGGATGCACACCAGACACAGCGCAATGACCGCACCGGCGCTCATGCCCTGTCTGCGGGAACGGAATTCCTTCTGCGCCGCATTTTCCCGCTCCCGCTCGCTGCGCTCCCAGCGTTCGAGATTTTCCTTCATCTCCGGCTGGGTATAGGCATAGGAGCGCGGGGTGCGGGGCGCTTCGTCCTGCGGCACATAGCTGCCGTCGGAAAAGGGCGCCTCGCTGCGGCGGTAGCGGGGCTCCTCTACAGAGTCTGTCACAGTCTCATCCGGCGTGACGGCGCCGGTTTCCTCCTCCCGGAGGTCATTGCTGTTTTCGTTGTTCTGATCCATAATGACATCATCCTTTCCACAGATTCTTTACTGCTGAGCATCCTAAACGATGATTTTTACAAATGCATGAACAAACCGAGAAAAATTTTCGTTTGCCGCAGATTTCCTCCGCGGGCGGCAAAAAGTCGAAAAACTTGATTTTCTGTCGCTTTGAGAGTAGAATAAGGAAAAACGCGCAAAAGGGAGCACAAGACCCATGAAAGAGATCAGCATCAGTCAGTATCTGGAATTTTCTCCGGAGGTACTCACCGCACTGCGGGCGGGTACTCCGGTCGTAGCCTTTGAAACAGGCTTTTACTGCCGCATCCCCTACGAGCGCAATCTCCGCACCCTGCAGGAGACCGAGCGCATCATCTGGAGCGAGAACTGCGTTCCCGCCCCCATTGCAGTCATCAACGGCCGTTTCCGCGCCGGACTGAACGCCGCAGAGAAGGAGGCGCTCATGCAGATGCGCGTCAGCGCCGAGCGTGCGGAGCTGCCCGCTCTGGCCGCCGCCGGGAAAAGCGCCTGCTGCGCCCCCTCCGCCGCCATGGCTATTGCCAAGATGGCGGGCATCGTGCCGCTGGTACTGCCCGGCGTGCGGGATGCGCTGCCGGAACTGGACAGCATGGCTCTCTATGACCGGCTGCTCTTTGTGCCCCGTCTCAGCGCCGAGGTGGAGGATCTGCTGAAGCTGCGCAGCATCCCCCTTGTCAAGGGCAGCGCGGATGAGCTGTCGGAGGCGTGGCTCTGTCAGGAGGCGCTCCGAAGCCCCGAGGCCGTGGTGTTCGATGACACCGAGAGCTGGGTGGAGCTCTGCAGGACCGCCTGCGCCGCAGCTCTGGAGCTGCGGAAAGAGGAACAGTTCAGAATGTGATTCTTCCAAAGACTTCCTCCACACCGGAGGAAGTCTTTTTTTGCATCGATACGGCATGGTGCCGCATCCGGCTTTCAGCCCCCCATTCTTTCTTGTCTTTTTCGTGAAAGAC
>JAGHSH010000235.1 GCA_018065965.1 Candidatus Apopatocola equi | reverse complement strand
GTCAGCGCCCAGCGCAGCAGTGCCTGCCATTCGCCCCGGCGGCGAAGCAGCAGGATGAGCAGCTGCACCACCATGGCGAGGGCCGCTGCCGCCGCCAGCCAGCAGAGCAGTTCGGCAGCGGAAAAGGGAAGGACTGCCCAGAAACGGGCGGAGATCGCTTGGAAGGGACGCACGAAGCCCACGCAGATGGCAGTCATGACGGCTCTGTTATCCCGGAAGAGCAGGTAAAATCCCAGCCAGAGCAGCGAGAGAATAAGCAGAGCGCAGCGCTTGCGTCCCCGCGGCTTTCGGACGGTATCTGTATTTCTTTCCCGGTTCACAGGGGCTTCACCTCCTTTTTTCATCTTGTTCCGAAAAAATATGTAACCTTTTTTGCCTCTGGATTGTATGATTATTGACGGGCCTGTCAAACACAGAAAAATGAGGAGTTTCTCATGAAGATCGATACAGGGATGATCGCGGAAAAATATAAGAACAGTCTGTTCTCCGCAGCCTTCAGCATATGCCGGAACGCCGCCGACGCCGATGATGTCGTGCAGGATACGCTGATCCAATATCATACGGCGGTAAAGGAATTTGAGAGCGAGGAACATATCCGGGCCTGGCTGCTCAGGGTGGCGATCAACAAGGCCAAAAATCTCAGCCTGTCCGTTTTCCGCAAGGCGGGAGTTCCGCTGGAGGACTACATGGATACGCTGGTATTTGAAACACCGGAGTCCCGGGGACTCATGGAGGAGGTGCTGAAGCTGCCGGAGAAATACCGGATCGTCGTTCATCTCTTCTATTATGAGGAATACTCCGTCAAAGAGATCGCGGAAATACTGCATACCGGAGAGAGCAACGTGAAGGTCAGACTCTCAAGGGCAAGAAAAAAGCTGAAAGAAGTATTACAGGAGGCATGGGAAGACGATGACGAATCGGGAAAAATATAAGCAGGCATTCAGCACGCTGCACGCTGCCGGGAGCATTTCCTGGGAGGAAGGGGCGAAGAAGAGTACGTTCAGACCCCGGCGCAGACTTGCGCCGGTCGCTCTCTGTGCGGCGCTCCTGCTGGCACTGTGCGTGAGTGTGTATGCCTACGGTGGGATCACGAAGCGCATCTTCGGCTGGGGAAATAATCTTGAAATCACACAGGAGACCGATGCAGAGGGGAACACTGTCTCCATAACGATCCTTCATACCGACGCTCTGACGGACCCGGTTACCGTTACAGATGGGAAAATGATCTTTATCGTGAACGGAGAAGCGATCGATATCACCGATCAGGTCTCGCAGACAGAGGCTTTTCACTATGAATATACCGACGAAGAGGGCAGTACGCACCTCTGGCTGGTGGGCCTGAATTCACCGGAGCTTGAAAACTACGGTTACGCCATGTATATCAGAGCTGCCGACGGCACCTGGCTCGGCGGCTGCTCAGCCAGAGTGAACTGCAAGCCCGATGGCAGCACAGAGGCGGAATGGCTCGAGCGGGGGAGGGCGGAGCTGAAGATCCCCTGGTGAGCATCTCCGGAACAGACGCACACACAACGGATAAAGTCCGGGATGGGACAGTGAATACTGTTCCGTCCCGGACTTTTCAGCCTGAGCGGAGCGCCTTCCTCAGAAGGCGATGATCCCCAGATGCTCCAGCAGGATCTTGGTGCCGATGAGGATCAGAATCACGCCGCCGGCCAGCTCGGCCCTGGACTTGTACTTCAGGCCGAAAACATTGCCGACCTTCAGACCCACGGCAGAGAGCAGGAAGGTGGTGACGCCGATGAAGCTCACGGCAGCTGCGATGTTCACATCGGGCAGCAGGGCAAAGGTGATGCCCACAGCCAGGGCGTCGATGCTGGTGGCCACGGCCATCACGAGCATGGTTTTGGCGGAGAAGGACGCATCGGCCTCGCCGCCGTCCTGTTCCCGGCTTTCCTTGATCATATTACCGCCGATGAAGCACAGCAGCACAAAGGCCACCCAGTGATCCACCGAGGTGATGTACTGTTCAAAGGTCGAGCCCAGCAGATAGCCGATGGCGGGCATCAGCGCCTGAAAGCCGCCGAACCAGGCACCCACGCAGAGATAGTGCCTTGCCTCCAGCCTGCCGGTGGAGAGACCCTTGCACACGCTCACGGCAAAGGCGTCCATGCTCAGACCTACAGCCATAATAAACAGTTCCAAAAGACTCATATTTCTATCCTCCGAGAAAACGAGTATACCAAACGGACGGAAGCCTGTCAAGCACCGGAAAACTCATAAAAGGGGACGGTTCTATTTTATGACTTTCCATAAAATAGAACCGTCCCCTTTTATGAAAAGGCGTAAAAAGATCCGGGAGGGCAAAGCCTCCCGGATCGGAAACAGCATAATTAGAGGGCAGCCTTGGCCTTCTCGCACAGAGCGGTGAAGGCAGCGGGCTCATGAATCGCCATCTCGGAGAGCATCTTGCGGTTCATGTCGATGCCGGCCTTCTGCAGACCGTGCAAGAAGGTGGAGTAGTTCATGCCGTTGAGCTTGCAGCCGGCAGAAATACGGGTGATCCACAGGGAGCGGAAGTCACGCTTCTTGAGCTTGCGGCCCACGTAGGCGTAACGGCCGGACTTCATGAGCTGCTCATTCGCCATCTTAAAGTGGCGAGACTTGTTGCCCCAATAACCCTTGGCGAGACCAAGCTTCTTATTTCTTCTCTTGCGCGTCATCATCGCGCCTTTAACTCTGGCCATCTTTTAAATCCTCCCTTATTTGTACGGAACCATGCGCTTGATGGTAGCCTCGTTGGTGACGTCGGCGTAAGTGCCCTGACGCAGACCTCTCTTGCGCTTGGTGGTCTTTCCGTGGCCATTCAGAAGATGGCTCTTGTAAGCATGCGCGCGCTTGACCTTACCGGTGGCGGTAAGATTGAATCTCTTCTTAGCGCCGCTGTGAGACTTGAGTTTCGGCATTGTCGGTTTATCTCCTTTACTTTTTGTTAGCCTTATCCTGAGCCTTGGGAGAGAGGAACATGGACATGTTGCGTCCCTCCAGCTTCGGATTCTTGTCCATGGTGGCGTACTCTGCGCTCTGCTCGGCAA
>JAGHSH010000180.1 GCA_018065965.1 Candidatus Apopatocola equi | reverse complement strand
TGTAAGGGGGGCCCGCCCCCATCTTGATCTTCGGCGGTATAAACTTATGGGGCGCCGCTGGGTGGGACATAGCCCACGGCGGCTCGGCGGTCATCAGCGGGCGTCGGAGGATCTGAGGTTCTGCCTCTGCGACCGCTGCGTGTCGATACGCTCCGGGAACCCTTCCGCTGCCGCTGGCGGGAGCTTGCCTTAGTGAGTGCAGAGGGAACGGATTGCCGCGTCGCTTCGCTCCTCGCAATAAGAAACAGCATTGCACTTTTCCCTGCCCTGTGGTACAATGCCTGTATTATGAAAAAAACTATTCTTTTCCTTCTGGTGCTGTGCCTCTGCTGCACAGCCTGCGGCTGCGGCAAGACCGCCGCTCCCGCCCCGACTCCCACAGCCGCGCCCGCGCCGCTGCCGGAGCTGATCCCCACCACGGCCCTGCCTGCGGAGGAGCATGACGAGTTTACCCTCTACCGGGACTTCCTGGAGCTGAACTTTGTGCCGCTGACCACCTGCTGTGGCTTCATCTCCGGGGTGGGTCTGGCCGATCTGGATCTGGACGGCACGGCGGAGCTGATCGTCTTTGACGCGGGCGCGTCCAGCTCCATGGGCGTGCAGTTCTTCGATGTGATCAACGGTGAGGTGGTATGCGTGTCCGCCTCCCGCACGGAGGTAGGCACCCTCTTTGCCGGGACGAATTTTGACAAGCGCCACTATGTGGACGCGGTGGATTTCTCCGCCTTCCGGCTTATTGAGCTTGCCGACGGTCAGCTTTTCTTCACCGCATCGAGCATGAACGGGGACGATACCCTCCGCTTCTCCGAGCGCTTCCGCTTCGGCTGCCGGGAGGGTGCGCTGACGCTGGAGTGTCTCTGCACCGCCAACTCCGGCTACGATCCGGAGACCGGCGAGTGCCGCTACACCGTCTACACTCTGGATGACGCGACCCTCAGCGAGGAGGAATACGCCGGGATCAACGCTGCGCTGGATTCCGCCGCCGACATGGGCTACACGGTCAGCGGCTGCTTCAGCTGGGAGAGCGACAGCTACGGCACGGACTATCCGGGCGTAATGGCCATGTTCGACGCCGCTGCCGCCGCCTACGTTCCGGCGGTGTAAGGGGGGCTGCGCGTGGTCTTCAACTCTCCCGCCTATCTTTTTGCCTTTTTCCCTGCGGTCTGGCTCATTGCCCGCCCTCTGGGTGACAAAGGCCGAAAGCTCTTCCTCTGCGCGGCGCTGCTGCTCTTCTATGCCTTCGGCGATGTGCGCAGCCTGCCTTTCCTCCTGCTCTTTGCCGCCCTTCAGTATGTGCTGGCGCTGCGGATCCGCGGTCGGCGGGCGCTGCTGGTGCTGGGGGTCGTGCTGGATGTCGGTGCGCTCTGCGTCTGCAAGGCCGTGGGCCGCGCCCCGCTGGGCGTGTCCTTCTTCACCTTTCAGGCCGTTGCCTATCTGACGGAGGTATACCGCGCCCCCGAAAAGGCCTCCCGGGACGCTGCGGAGGTGCTGCTCTATCTCTGCTTCTTCCCCCGGCTGCTCTCCGGCCCGCTGATGGGCTGGGACGAGCATCACCGGCAGTATACATCCCTGCGCATGGACGCCTGCTCCGCTGCGGAGGGCGTATGCCGCTTCGTGCGGGGACTTGCCAAAAAACTCCTGCTCTCCGATATGGTGGGCCGCATCGCCGACGAGGTCTTTGCCGCCGAGGTCGGCTCTCTCAGCTCCGCCGGGGCGTGGCTGGGCGCTGTGGCCTACTGCCTGCAGCTCTACTATGATTTCTCCGGCTACAGTGACATGGCCATCGGCATGGGCAAATGCTTCGGCTTCACCTTCCCGGAGAATTTCGACCGCCCCTTTATCTCTGTGAGCATCGGCGAGTTCTGGCGGCGCTGGCACATGACGCTGGGCGGCTGGTTCCGGCAGTATGTCTATTTCCCTCTGGGCGGCAGCCGCCGAGGCAGGGGACGCACGGCGCTCAACAAGCTTGTTGTCTTTCTGCTCACCGGACTGTGGCACGGCTTCGGCTGGACGTTCCTGCTGTGGGGCCTGTGGCACGGTCTCCTTTCGGCCATGGAAAGCCTGTGGGACGGACACCGGAAATATGCCCGCTTCTATACGCTCCCGGCGGTGCTGCTGGGCTTTGTGATGTTCCGCGCCGAAAGCGTGGGGCAGGGCTTCGCCCTCATCGCCCGGCTCTTCAGCTTCTCCGGCGGCGCTCTGCCCGCCCATACCGGCGTGCGTCTGTGCGCCCTGCTGGCGGCGCTGCCCCTTTCCGTGGTGAAGCGGCCCGGGGAAAAGCTCCCGGCGTGGCTGCGCACGGCGGCGGTGCTGCTGCTCTATGTTCTCTGCCTGTGCGTGATGGCGGGCAATGACTTCGCCCCGTTCATCTATGCCCAGTTCTGAAAAGCCCGTATTCGGCGGAAAGGAGGCTCCTGCCTTGTTTCAGCGAAAAGGAAGCGCCGCGCTTCTGCTCATCCTCTTTCTGGCTCTGAGCCTTGTACCCTCCGTCGGCATGATGATCTTCGGCGGCAGTCGGGCGGGAGCCAACGAGATCCTTGCCCCGCGTCCCCGCCTCCGGGAGAGGGACGGGACGCTCAACACCGAATTTCTCACGGACTGCTCCGACTATCTCTCCGACCGCTTTTTCCTCCGGCAGGAGGCCATTACCCTCCGCAACCGACTGAGCACCGACCTGTTCGCTACCTCCCCCAGCCCCAAGGTGGCGCTGGGTCGGGAGGGCTGGCTCTTCTACGCCGAAACGCTGGAGGCCGCGCCGCGCAGCGATGCGGAGCTCTGGCGCGCCGGAGAGAACCTGAAGCTCCTGCAGGAATATGCCCAAAGCCGGGGCAGCCGCTTCCTCTTTGTGCTCTGCCCCAACAAGGCCTCTCTCTGCCCCGATGCTCTCCGCAGCGGCTCCCCCGCCGGGGACGGGCAGCGCTTCGAGCAGCTGCTGGACACGCTGGAGGTGGCTCACTGCTCCCTCTATGAGGTGCTGCAGGGGCGGGAGGAGCTGTTCTACCACACCGATTCCCACTGGAACGGCAAGGGTGCCGCCGCCGCTGCGGACGCCATCCTCACCGAGCTGGACATGGAAGGCGGCTTCGCCCGGGGACCCTTCACCGAGGGAGCGGGTCATGCCGGCGATCTCTCCGAAATGCTCTATCCCGCCGCGCCCGCCGTGGAAACGGATTATTCCTATCCCTTCCGCTTTACCTATACCTCCAAGTACAAGGCTCCCAACGATCCTCTCATCACCGCCGAGGGCAGCGGCAAGCAGACGCTGTATTGCTACCGGGACAGCTTCGGCAACGATCTGCACCCCTATCTGGCCGAGAGCTTCGCGGCCTCGACCTTCTCCCGAAAGACCGCCTTTGACCTGACGGGGGAAACGGGCGATGTGCTGCTCATTGAGCTGGTGGAGCGCAACATCTCCTATCTCAGCCGCTATGAGCATACCTACCCCGCCCCGGAGAGGAGCATTGAGCTCAGCACGGTGGAGGGAGAGCCCCTCGCCGCCAAGCGCAGCGAGGCCGGAGCGCTCATCCGCCTCAGCGGAGAGCTTGCCGGGTACGATCCCGCCCCCCTCTATCTCCGCGTCGGCGGGCAGCTCTATGAATGTGCCCCCACCGAAAGCGGCTTCACCCTCTGCCTCCCGGAGCTTTCCGGGGAGGCTGCCCTCATCTATCAGCTGGACGGCGTGCGTTATGCCGCGCCGCTGACCATAAATTAAAGGAGTATATCATGAAAAAGTATCTTTCTGTTCTGCTTGCTCTTCTCTGCCTGCTGAGCCTCTGCGCCTGCAGCGGGAAGGAAGATCCCGCCCCCCCCCCCCCGGCGCGGGCCGCGAGCCCCCGCGCGACGGGCGCCCCGGGCGCGCGGCGGGCACCGCGCGCCCCGCC
>JAGHSH010000199.1 GCA_018065965.1 Candidatus Apopatocola equi | reverse complement strand
GCGGAGGGTGACGGAGACGGAGACGGCCTTGCGCTGGAGGATACGCTTTTTGATGAGTTCGACATGACGGAGGAGCTGAGCAGGCGGGAGCTGTGCCGGGAGCTGCGGGGCGTAATGGGCCGGACGCTGGAGGCGCGGGAGCAGGAGGTGCTTTCCCTCCGCTACGGTCTGGGCGGACACAGGGCGCTGACGCAGAAGGAAGCCGCCGCCAGGCTGGGGATCAGCCGCTCCTATGTTTCCCGGATCGAGAAGCGAGCATTGGAGAAGCTCCGAAGCGTCCTTGATAACGGATAAAAAAATTTGAAAAAAGGAAAAAACGCTCTTGACAAATGGGGTCGAACCTGCTATCATACGCACTTGGAAAAGACCTCTTTAAGTCGGTACAGAGCTGCCGACAAGGCGTCATCAGAGTGTTTGCAGGTTTCTGTACCAGTGCTGCGCCTTGTCCGAAGAAGTCGGCAAGGTGTTTTTTTATGCCTGTTGAACGGAGGCGGCTTTATGCACTTCAAAACGCAGATCATGGACGAGGCGGCTGTTGACCGCTCTCTCATCCGCATCGCGCACCAGATCATTGAAAAAAACGACGGCGTGGACGGGCTCTGCCTGCTGGGTATCCGCACCCGGGGTGTTCCGCTGGCCGAACGGCTGGCCGAAAACATTGAGCGCATCGAGGGCAGCTCCGTGGACGTGGGCAAGCTGGACATTACCCTCTACCGGGACGATCTCTCTCAGGTTTTTGAAACGCCGCTTTTGGAGGGCAGCGAGGTGCCCTTCAGCGTTGAGGGCAAGACCGTGGTGCTGGTGGACGATGTGATCTACACTACCCGCACGGCCCGGGCCGCCATGGAGGCGGTGATCGCGCTGGGCCGTCCCTCCCGTATCCAGCTCTTTGCCCTGATCAACCGCGGCCATGCGGAGTTCCCCATCAAGCCCGATTTCGTGGGCAAGAACATTCCCACCTCCAAAAATGAGGTGGTGGCCGTCCGGCTGAAGGAAACTGACGGCGAGACCGCCGTTCTGCTGTTTGAAAAGTAAAAAAACAATATATAAAGAGAGGAAAACAACCATGAATCTGACCTACGGAATCAAGGACAAGCCCAAGCTCGGACAGACCATTATCTTCGCCTTCCAGCAGCTGCTTGCCATCATCGCCGCCACCATCGCCGTGCCCTCCATCATCGGCCACGGCATGTCTCAGACCGCCGCCCTTTTCGGCGCCGGCGTGGGCACGCTGACCTACCTGCTCTTCACCAAGTTCCGCTCCCCCGTGTTCCTCGGCAGCTCCTTCGCGTTCCTGGGCTCCATGTCCGCCGCCTTTGCCGGCGCCGTTTCTCTGGAAGCCGGTTATGTGGGTCTGATCATCGGTGCCGGCTGCGCCGCTCTGGTCTATGTGGTCTTTGCCGCTCTCGTCAAGTTCTGCGGCGTGGAGTGGATCAACAAGCTCATGCCCCCCGTGGTCATCGGCCCCACCGTGGCCATCATCGGTCTTTCTCTGGCCGGCAACGCCATCGGCGATCTGACCGGCGGCGCCGTCAGCGCCAGCAACTATGTCTGCATCATCTGCGGTCTGGTGACTCTCTTCGTTACCATGTACTTCTCTGTCTTCGGTAAGAAGATGGCCCGTCTGATCCCCTTCATCCTCGGCATTGTGGCCGGCTACATCGTCTCCCTGATCTTCACCCTCATCGGCACCAAGACCGGCAACGCCAACCTCATCGTCATCAACTTCGGCCTCTTTGAGACCATGAAGTGGGTGCCCGACTTCACCTTCGTCGCCGCTCTCAAGGGCGTGAAGGACGTGGACGGCGCTTACGTGGCTACCGTGGCCGTGGCCTACATCCCCGTGGCTCTCATGGTCTTTGC
>JAGHSH010000147.1 GCA_018065965.1 Candidatus Apopatocola equi | reverse complement strand
TTATTCGATCAGTCTGCACTCCAGCCGGGGCAGGCAGTCCTTATCGTGGACGCCCTGATTGATCTGCACGGAGGCTGCGTTGAACTGCAGCTTGTCCGCCACCACCCGTCCGTTGACCACGAAGCTGGCGGTGTTGGCCTGGATCATCCCGTTGGGGGCATAGAGAATGCCGTCCACCTGTATCTCTCCGGCATTGATCTGGATATTCCCGTTTTTGGAGTAAAAGCACACGGAGGCTCCCGGTGCCAGCACGCTGGCCGCATTGAACATGATGTTCCCCGTGGCGATGATGATCCCGCTGCCGCTGATGACCGTGGGCGTGTTGAACTGGACATCCCCGTCCACATAGATCGGGTCGCTCAGGAACATCGCATCGCCGCTGAATTGCTTAAAGCCCGTGCTGCAGGTGCCCGCCCGGAGCGCCGCCGCCTTCACGATATCGGAAAAATCGGGCATATCCACGAAGCGGCCTTGCTCCCCTTTGGCGATCACACGGCCGTCCCGGATGATCTGCCGGGCATAGCTGCCGCCGTTGATGGTAACGCCGCCGTTGATATAGATCGTATTCACGGCCTCCGTATCGCCGTTCACGGTGATGCCCGAGCTGCGCAGCGCCATGTTATCGTTGGAGTGGATGCTGCCGCCCACCACCATGCTGCCCACGTTGAAGGGCAGCTCATAGTTCTGATTGCCGGAGAAGATCGCATAGTCAAAGGGGCCGCACAGCACCTGACATTCCGCCACCGCCCGGGCAGACACCGTTCCCCTTTCTTTCCTCCACCCGGCGGTAAAGCTGTATTTCATCTCCCGTGAGATCACGACCTCGAGCTTATAGGGGCTGCCGTCATAGGGCAGGGTGACACGGGTCTCTCCGCTCTGCGCTCCGTTGCTCTCTGCATAGCGCAGCGCCTCCGCCGTACACCGGGCCGCATCGCCCGGATGCTCCGCCAATGAGCGGATCCCCGCCAGCGCCGCCTCATCTGCGGCATTCTGCAGCCTCTCCTGCACCACATAGGATGCGCCGAGATCCACTGCCAGCGCCCCACAGCCCAGAAGCACCGTAAGGGCAAGGACTGTCAGCACCAGTGACTGTCCGCTCTCGGCATGGGCAAAACGCGCGGCCGTCTCCCGCAGCCGCCTTTGCAGTCTGCTCCCGGTCATATTCCTCCGCTCCTTTCCTGCTGCGCGAAACCGGCCGGACTCAGCTCTCCGTGACCTCGCGCCGTTCGTCCTCTGCAATGCCGTCATACTCTGTTTTCCACGCGGCGATCACATCGCCGCATTCTCTCAGTTTGGCGCTGAGCAGCGCCGCCAGCTTTTCCGCCAGCTCGTCCGTCTGCGTCCGGCGCTCTGCCGCCGCGGTGCGGAAGAGGGACAGCTGCTCGCGGAGCGCGGTGATCTCCAGCTGTCTGCTCTGATTCTCATTCAGCAGGCGGTTGTTTTTTTCCCGGAGCCGCTCCACCAGCCCCTCCTGCATATCATATTCCAGCTGCAGCTTCCGGCGTTCCTCCGCCCGGAGGTTCTCCAGTCTTTCCCGCTGACTGTCCACCAGCGCATGTAGCTCCGCATTTTCCGCCTGCAGCCGTTCCGTCTCCCGCCGCTGCTCTGCCAGCTCCCTCTGAAAGCCGTCGGAAAGCTCCTGGAGATAGCTCTGCACCGCCTGCCGGTCATAGCCCATCAGGCTCGTGTTGAATCTGTGCGCCTGCGCAATGGAGCTGCGCAGGGAATCAATGACCGTGAGGCTGTCCTCTGCGGTTTCCCCGGCTCTGTTCGTTCGTTCGCTTGCGTTCATATGTCTCCCCTGTCCTAAAAGGAAATCCCCGGCAAAGCCGGGGATTTTGCCTGCGGAACGTTGAGCGATCAGCCCTCGCCGCCCTCAGCGCCGCCTCCGCCGCCGAGAGTGTCGGCAACTTCCTGGAACTTGGCCTTGATGCCGTCAGCCACGTTGGTCAGCGCAACGACCATCACGATGGCGATCAGCGCGATGATCAGCGCATATTCGACCATGCCCTGTCCGCTCTCGTCATTCCAG
>JAGHSH010000160.1 GCA_018065965.1 Candidatus Apopatocola equi | reverse complement strand
TTGCCGTGGGTGGCCTCCTGCACAGAGAAGCCGGACTCGTCTATGCTCAGAACGGCGTCCGTAGGCTCCTGCGCCTCATACCCCTCCGCAAAGAGGGCGGCGTTCACAGCCAGAGACACGGCTTCGGGACTGTAAGTAAAATGGGGGCCGCCGTCCAGGGCGGAGCGCAGATTGGCGCTGTAGTCCTGCTCTCCGGCCAGCGCCGTCAGGGGCAGAGTGAAGAGAACGGAGCCGTCCTCGTCCCGCAGAGTCACGGTCTGGGTCTGGGTGAGCTGACGGAGCATCTGCTCTGCCTCCTCCGGCACCATGCCGCCCACATCCACGCCGGATACCTTCGCGCCGCTTTCCATGCGTCCGCTGATGAGAGAATAGCCGAAGGCAATCACGCCTCCGAGCACGGCAAGGCACAGCAGCAGCGCCGCCCACAGCCCGACCGGGGAGCGCTTTTTGCCGTCCTTTCCGGTTTTTTCCACCCGGAACTCCTTGTTTTCGGGGGACTTGGAGCGAAGCTCCTCGATTCTCTTTCCGGTTTTATCCATCCTTAACCCTCCGTGTGCATAAAGGAATAATCCACATTGGAATTGGGGCCGCTGTATTCGCCGCTGAGCTTGGAGAGCGCACGGTTATACGCCTCGCTGCCCTCCTCATAAGGGGTGGGACAGTAGTCATTGCTGTCCCGAACCGAGGAAATGGCACAGGGGATCAGCCGTATGCCCCGATACTGCAGAGCGCCGTCCTCCCCGCGCTCAAAGAGCACCTGTGCAATGGCGCTGTCCTGATCGTCGGGGTTCGTGTTGCCGCCGAAGCACCAGTTGCCCATGCTGTAGAAGATCACACCGCCGTTGTATTCCTCACAGGGCTGCAGCCGATGGGGATGGGAGCCGTAAACGATATCGGCGCCCGCGTCAATGGCTCTGCGGGCCAGCGCAGTCTGGTCGGGGGTCTGATAGTAGGTACCCTCAAGACCCCAGTGCGCAGCCACGATCACGATCTCCGCCCCCTGCTCCCGCAGTGCCCTGACGGCCTCGGGCATCCGCTCAAAGGCGGGGCAGTAGTAGTTGAACATGCTGTACACGCCGATCACCGCACCGCTGCGGGTGGTGTACAGACTGGATTCCCCGTCCCCGCTGTGGCCGATACCATTGGCGTCCAGCAGGGCGCAGGTGTCGTCATAATGGGTCCGGCCGTAGTCCATGGCATGGTTGTTGGCCGTGGTCACATATTCCACGCTGCCGCTGCAGAGGATTTCCACCGCTGCGGCAGGAGCCAGAAAGGAAAAGGTGCTGCCGCTTGCGCCCGGCCGGTCGGAGAGGGTACACTCCAGATTGGCGAAGGTGAAATCGTCCGCGGCAAAAATATCGGCGGTGTGGGAGAAGGGATAGCTCCAATCCCCGTTTACCACGTTTTCAAAGGAATTCTGAAAGCTGCGGATACCCGGATAGCTGGCCAGGGTGCAGTCGCCCACCAGAGAAACGGTCAGCACCTCCGGCGTGAGTTCCGGTTCGGGCGTGGGCTCCGGGGTCGGTTCGGGAGTCGGCTCGGGCTTGGGTTCAGGGGTCGGCTCCGGTGCAGACTCCGGGGTCGGAGCAGGCTCGGCGAGAGCCGCAGAAGCAGCGGCAGGGGGGAGAGCGCGCGAAATACGGAGCACCGCCATGCCATTGAGCAGCAGGGCAAGCAAGAGCAGCAGAGAGATGACCCTTAATATATTGAGCAGGGAACGAGACATATTTTCGCCTGTCCTTTTTTGAATTGGTCTTCGTAGTATACCACGTTTTTTCCCGGGTATCAAGGGAAAAAAGGCTTCCCGCAGCGGGAAGCCTTTTGCTTATGCTTTTCTGTAGATCATGTTCTCACGACTCAGAATGTGCTCTGCGATCATATTGCGGCGGATCGAGCAGAAATCATCGTGGTAGTCGGCGATGATCAGGTTGACCTCCCGCTCCGCGAGCAGCTCCACATACATATCCTCCTGCATCAGCGATTTGAGGATGCGGACGGCAATGAGTACCGCTTCAACGGACTGGATGTTTCCGAAGCTGCTGATCCCGAGTTCATCACCGTTGTGATCACCTGCGCTCTGGAGAGAGATTCCTACACGGCTTATATTGAGTAAGAAGCGGAAAACCGAATAATACAGCTCCGGGAAGACAGCGACCCGCTGTCTTCCCGGAGCTTTTTGAATCATTTGAAGCGATGGGGGCGCTTCTCAGCGCCTGCCGCCCCAAAGCTCGCTGCCGGAACCGAGAGGCGGGGAGGCGAGCGGCAGAAGCAGTCCACAGATGCCGGAACTTTGACAATGATCCGAAAGGGGCATGAGCTGTTCCTCTGCTTTTCCGCATTCCGGCTATCCGAAACGGCGGCTTACACCGCCGAAAAATATCGTTAGATTTCACGATGGGAAGTGATAAAAAATTTTAATATAACCGACATTTTATTGATCTTTTTTCTCTCAAGACCGCCTTGTTCTTCCCTGCCATAATGCTCTTGTTTTCGTTCATAAGGAAATCTACTGTATACAAATACGGCTTTTTTATGGTGAATTTTTTCAGACGTATCTGACAGCTTTTCAGTTCGAATAATAGGGGGCGGGTTATAACGACGGTAAAGAATCGAATAA
>JAGHSH010000152.1 GCA_018065965.1 Candidatus Apopatocola equi | reverse complement strand
CGGAGCTTCCCTCTGTCGTCTATGCATCCCGGGAGGACTTCCGCTGCCGCTGCAAACTGCGAATGGTCACTTCCTACCTGCGTCTCCCCTGTTATTGCGAGGAGCGAGGCGACGCGGCAATCCGTCCCTTCTGCCGAGAAAGAGAATGAGGGTGGCCGAACCCCGTTCCCCGCGCTGCGGGGAAATCACAGCAGAAAAGCCTGAAGAGGTCAGACCTCTTCAGGCTTTTTGACGCTCTGCAGCGTCTGTTCTTTACTTTCTCTCGTAGAGATACAGCGTGCAGGGGATCATGCCGTTATAGAGCTTGCGGCGTTTGTTGGCGTGCCAGCCGAAGCACTGTTCAAACTGGGGGTGTGAGGAAATAACGGCCGCATCCCAGTTTTCGCTCCTGCGGTATGCCTCGCCGAAAGCTTTATACAGCTCTCCGGCCTCCCGCTGCTCCAGCATACGCTCGCCGTAGGGCGGGTTGGCCACGATCACGCCCTTCTCGCAGGTATAGGCAAACTCTCTCGCATCGGCCACAGAGAAGCGGATGCAGTCGGCCACGCCCGCCCGAAGAGCGTTCTGCTTGGCCATTTCCACGGCGTGAGGGTCAATGTCGGAGGCAAAGATGGTGTATTCCCCGTGGAATTCCCGGTCGCGGCATTCCGCCCTTGCATCCTCCCAGATGTTTCCGGGCAGCCAGTCCCAGCTCTCGGCAGCAAAGTGCCGGTAGAGACCGGGGGCGCGGTTCTTCGCCGAGAGTGCCGCCTCGATGGCGATGGTGCCGCCGCCGCAGAAGGGGTCGCAGAAGCTGCCCTTGCCCCGGTAGCGCACAATGTCCACCATGGCCGCCGCCAGCGTTTCCCGCAGGGGCGCAGCCACCTGTGCGGGACGGTAGCCCCGCTTGTAAAGGCCTGTGCCGCTGCAGTCCAGATACAGCGCCGCGCTGTCCTTCCAGATGCCGAACTGGATCTGATAGGTCTCCCCGCTCTCGGGGAAGCGGGAGAGGCCGTAAACGCTCTTCATCCGCTCCACCACGGCCTTTTTCACGATCTTCTGGCAGTCGGGAACGGAATGCAGCTGGCTCTCCAGCGCCCAACCCTTCACGGGAAAGGCAGCGTCCCGGGGGATATAGTCCTCCCAGGGCAGCGCCTTGGTGCCCTCAAAGAGCATATCAAAGCTCTTCGCCGGGAAGCGTCCCAGCACCAGCAGCAGCCTCTCGCCGAAGCGGCAGCGCAGATTCACCCGGGCGATGTCCGCCTCCGTGCCTCTGAAGTACACGCGGCCGTTCTCCGGGGCCACATCCTTCACGCCCATGTGGCGCAGCTCATTGCCCAGCAGTCCCTCCAGACCGAAGAGACAGGGGATGCAGAAGTATAACTCCATATTTTGCCTCGCAAATCATAAGCATCTCATTTCATACGGCCTGCCGTATGAAACGAAGTCAGTAAATGCCGCCGCCCACAAATTCCCGGAGCAGTGCGTCCTTGGGCAGCAGGTCGGGAGAGATGTCCTCAAACAGCTCAAAGGCGGGCAGGATGCTCACCAGCTCCTCATAGCGGGGCGTGTCGGCGGGCAGGGCGTTGAAAAGATCGGTCACGGTGTTGTTGAGCATGGGCACCTCATAGCCGAAGGAGGAGTCGAACTGGAGATTCGCCTTGTCCTTGAACGGGGAGATGTAGAGCGTCTCGCCCCGGCGGACGCTGGCCCAGCGCTTGAGGGTCTCGGCTGCACCGGTGCCGCGGAAGTTGTAGTCGCGGACAGTGCGTCGCATCAGGCGCATCCAGGTTCCCTTGAACACTGTTTTGCCGTCATCGTTCAGCACGTTGCTGCGGGCGGAGATATAGAGCCGGTAGGCCTCGGGATGCTCGGAGGTGGTCAGGTCGTTGAGGGCGTGGATGCCCTCGAAAACGGCGATCTCATCGTCCTTGAGCTGCAGATCCTCCCCGGCGTCGGGATCCCGGCGCTGATGCACAAAGTCATACTTGGGCATACGCACCCGCTCGCCCCGGCTCAGGGCGGAGAAGTGCTGGTTGAGCAGCTCCCAGTCCACGCACAGGGGACTTTCCAGATCGTACTCGCCGTTGGGCAGACGGGGGGTGGTCTCGGGGCTGACGCTGATGAAATAATCATCCATGGCCACATAGTGGGTTCTCATGCCGCGCTTTTGAAGAATTTCGCTGATCTTCTTGGAGGTAGTGGTCTTGCCGCTGCCGGAGGGGCCGGAGAGCAGCACAATGGGGCTGCGGACATAGTTGGAGAGGATACGGTCGGCGGCGTTTTCCAGCTGCTGATGGTAAATGGCATTGCATTCGGCAATGTAGCCGGGCGCGTCGAGGCGGCAGCGCTCGTTGATCTCGCTGAGATAGTAGGCCATACAGTTCTCCTTTTCTGTTTCGTTCTGTCTTGTCTTATCTGTAAAAGGCGGTGATTTTTTCCTTGGCAGCGCAGACGCTGTCCATCCGGTCTATGTATTCCCGGGGATACTTGGGCGCCATGAGCCGCGCCACGGTGCCTTCCTTCACCAGCTTGGTGGAGCCGCCCGCGCCCACGG
>JAGHSH010000241.1 GCA_018065965.1 Candidatus Apopatocola equi | reverse complement strand
GCCCGTGGCCGTGCCTGCCTATAACGGCATTCACGTGACCCACCGGGACTTTGCGGCCTCCGTTCACTTCATCACCGCCCACCGGAAAAAGGACATGCCCATGGACATCAACTTCCGCGCCTTTGTGGAGGCCGGAGGAACCTATGTGTTCATGATGGGCGTTTCCGCTCTGCAGGATATCTGCATGGGACTGCTGGAGGCCGGTATGCGGCCTGACATGCCCGCTGCGATCCTCTCGCAGGGCACCACCGCCGGACAGAAAAAGATCGTGGCCACCGTGAGCACGCTCCCCGGAGAGGTGGAGCGCCGCGGGATCGCCACCCCCGCCATTATCGTGGTGGGTGAGGTCTGTGCTCTTTCCGACAAGCTCCAGTGGCGCGAGATCATGCCCCTCTTCGGCAAAAAGATCCTCGTCACCCGTCCCCGGGAGCGCAGCTCTTCTCTGACGGAAAAACTCCGCCGTCTGGGCGCAGAGGTGCTGGAACTTCCTGCCATCGAGCTGGAGCCCAGAGAGGACAACAGCTTTTTGAGGGAACAGATCGCAGACATCGGCAGCGTCAGCTGGATCGTCTTCACCTCCCCCATGGGCGTGGAGGTCTTCTTCCGGGAAATGCGCAGCATGAAGAAGGACGCCCGCTCTCTCAGCGGCTGCCGCTTCGCCGTGCTGGGCGCAGGCACCGGCCGGGAGCTGGAAAAGCACGGCTGCCTGAGCGATCTGATGCCGAAGGTCTACGACAACGAGGCGCTGGCCCGGGAGCTGCTGCCCCTGCTCGGCGCAGAGGACAAGGTGCTCATTCCCCGCGCCGCCATCGGCAACCCCGTTCTCACCGAGATTCTCTCCGAGAGTGAGGCCGTGCTGGTGGACGTGCCCGTTTATGACACCGTAAGCCGCGAGCATCCCTGGCTGGACACGGACAAGCTGCTGGAGAGCGGCACGGTGGACTATGTGACCTTTACCAGCGCTTCCACGGTGCACAGCTTCGTCCGCTCCGTAAAGGAGCCGGAGAATCTGCAGTAAACGGTGGGCGTGTGCATCGGCCGACAGACCCGGGAGGCCGCCGAGTCCTATCAGCTTCGCACGATCACCGCCGAGGCCGCTACCATTGAAAGCATCTGCGAATGTATCATAAATCATCAGAAAGCTGAGGTTGAATGAAATGGATTTGATTATGCGTCCCCGTCGTCTCCGCAGCAGTGAAACGCTGAGAAGGCTCGTCCGCGAGACCCGCGTCAGCGCCGATTCTCTTGTCTACCCCATTTTTGTCACCGACGGTGAAAACAAGGTTGAGGAGATCGAGGCCATGCCCGGTCAGTACCGCTACACGGTCGACCGTCTGGGCGAATTCCTCTGCTCCCTGTATGCCGACGGCGTTCACGCCGTGATGCTCTTCGGCATCCCCGCCGTGAAGGATGAACAGGCCTCTCAGGCCTATGCCCCCGATGGCGTGGTGCAGCGTGCCCTGCGGGAAGGCCGCCGCTGCTGCCCGGAGATGTACTACATCACCGATGTGTGTCTGTGCGAATATATGTCCCACGGTCACTGCGGCATCATCTGCGGCGAGGAAGTGCTGAACGACGAGAGCGTGGAGCTTCTGGCCCGCACCGCTCTGTCTCATGCACAGGCAGGCGCCGACATGGTCGCCCCCAGCGACATGATGGACGGCCGCGTAGGTGCGATCCGCGAGAAGCTGGATGAGAACGGCTTCCTCAACGTGCCCATCATGGCCTATTCCGCCAAGTACGCCTCCGCCTTCTACGGCCCCTTCCGGGAGGCCGCAGGCTCCGCTCCCGCCTTCGGTGACCGCAAGAGCTATCAGATGGACTTCCACAACGCCCGCGAGGGTCTCAAGGAGATTGAGACCGATCTGGCAGAGGGCGCAGATATCGTGATGGTCAAGCCCGCTCTGAGCTATCTGGACATCGTGGCAAAGGCCGCCGAGCTGGTGGACGTGCCCGTGGCAGCCTACTCCGTGAGCGGTGAATATGCCATGGTCAAGGCAGCCGCCCAGAAGGGCTGGATCGACGAGGAGCGTATCGTGGCTGAGATGGCCGTCAGCGCCTTCCGCGCCGGAGTGAACATCTACATCACCTATTACGCCAGAGAGCTGGCCCGGATGATCCGGGAAGGAAAGATCGGGTGAGGCAGCATGAATGACGCTCTCTCCCGTGAGCTCTATGCCCGTGCCAGGCAGCGGCTGCCCGGCGGCGTGAACTCCCCTGTCCGCTCCTTTCTCTCTGTTGGCTGCGCCCCCCGCTTCATTGCCTCGGCCAAAGGCTCCCACATCACCGATGTGGACGGCAACGAGATGATCGACTACGTGTGCTCCTGGGGCCCCGGTATTCTCGGTCACGCCCATCCCGAGGTGCTGGAGAAGGTGAAGGCCGCCTGCGATGCCGGTCTGACCTACGGTGCCCCCACAGAGCGTGAGGTGGAAATGGCCGAGCTGCTCAGCGTGCTGGTGCCCTCCATGGAGGTCAGCCGGCTGGTCAGCTCCGGCACCGAGGCCGTAATGAGCGCCATCCGTGTGGCCCGGGGTTTCACCGGCCGCGACAAGATCCTCAAGTTTCAGGGCTGCTACCACGGGCACAGCGACGGTCTGCTGGTCAAGGCGGGCTCCGCTGCCCTGACCACCAATGTGCCCGACTCCGCCGGTGTGCCTGCAGACTTTGTTAAGCACACGCTGGTCGCCCAGTACAACGACGAGCAGTCCGTGCGGGCGTGCTTTGAGGCCTTCCCCGACGAAATCGCCGCCGTGATCGTGGAGCCTGTGGCAGCCAACATGGGTGTGGTGCTGCCCGAGGCCGGCTTCCTGCGTTTCCTGCGGGAGATCACGGAGAAATATCATGCCCTGCTCATCTTCGACGAGGTCATCACCGGCTTCCGTCTGGCACTGGGCGGTGCGCAGGAATACTACGGAGTGACCCCCGATCTGACCACGCTGGGCAAGATCATCGGCGGCGGCATGCCTGTGGGCGCTTACGGCGGCAAGGCAGAGATCATGCGCTGCGTTTCCCCCGACGGCCCCGTGTATCAGGCCGGTACCCTCTCCGGCAATCCCATTGCCACGGCAGCGGGACTTGCCACCCTTCGCATTCTGCAGCAGGACAGGGACATCTACCGCCGTCTTGAGGCTAAGACGCTCAGACTCCGGGATGCGTTTCTCTCTGCCGGGGCAGGCATTCAGGTGGATCAGGTGGGTTCCCTTATGAGCGTGTTCTTCACCGATACTCCCGTCGTTGACTACGCCGCCGCTGCTTCCTCCGACACCGCCGCCTATGCGGATTACTTCCGTTTCCTGCTTGAGCGGAATATCTATGTGGCTCCCTCGCAGTTTGAAGCACTGTTTGTTTCCGATGCTCACACCCAGGAGGATCTGGACAGGACCTGTGAAGTCATAAAGGAATATTTCACCCATGGAATTTGCTTATCTCGGAATTAACTACAAAAGCGCACCCCTGAGCGTCCGCGACCACATTGCCTTCACGGAAAACAAGAAGATCGAGTTTCTGCAGCATGCGCCGGAGCTGGGCATACAGCAGTGTCTGGTGCTGGCCACCTGCCATCGCAGCGAGGTTTTCTTCTTCTACGAAACGGACGCGGAACGGGACGCGCTCAGAAGAGCCTATATCGCCATGTTCCCTGAGATCCGCCTGGAGGAGTATCTGACGGAGCTGGAGAAGCTGGAGGCCATGAGCTATATCTTCCGCATCGCTGCCGGTCTGGAGTCTGCGGTGCTGGGCGAGGATCAGATCCTCGGCCAGCTCAAGGATGCACTGGCGCTTTCCCGGACACTGGGTTGCTCCCGCAAGGAGCTCAACCGGGTGGTGGAAAACGCCATCAGCTGCGCCAAGGCGCTCAAGACCCGCTACCGCTTCAGCGAGATCCCCCTCTCCGTGAGCTATATCGGCATCAAGGAGGTGCAGAAGCGCTGCGGCTTCGAGGGCAAGCGCGTGCTGATGGTGGGCAGCGGCGCTACCGCCGTGCTGGCACTGCAGTATGTGTCTGAGTACCCGGTGGCTTCCCTTACCGTCTGCAGCCGCAACAGCAGTCATGCCGCCAAGGTGACCGGGCAGTTTCCCGGCAGCGTGGCTGTCCCCTATCAGGATCGCCACAGCTATGTGGCTGAGTCGGATATCGTGATCTCCGCCACCTCCTCCCCTCACTTCACCATTGAACGGGACAAGTGCGAGCTCAGCGGAAGCGTTACCTTTCTGGATCTGGCCGCTCCCCGGGATATCGATCCCGCCCTCGGCGAGCTGGAAGGCGTTTCGCTCATCAATCTCGACACGCTGGAGGCTATCTCCCGGGAGAACCAGCAGGAGCGGGAACGGCTCGTATCCCTGTGCAGCGATGAGCTCAACAGCGCCGTGGCGGAGACGGCAGCCTGGCTCTTCGGCAGCCGGGTGGACAGCGTGATCCAGGCTCTGCAGCAGCGCTGCGAGGAGATCTGCAGCGACAGCTGCGGCTATTTGGACAGGAAGCTGGAGCTCACTGTCCGGGAGGAAAAGCTTCTGCAGCAGATCCTTCGGGCTTCCCTGAAGAAGCTGATAAAGGATCCCATCCTTACACTCAAGGGACTGAAGACGGAGGAGGAGCAGTGGGAATACACCCGCGTGGTCGATTCTCTCTTCGGTCTGAATATTTCCAAATAAAAAAGCAAAGGGCATGTACCGGCAGGTACACGCCCTTTGCTTTTCGAGAAATGCAGCAAAAAATGCATTTCTATCTGTATTTTACAACGCAAGCGCAGCGGAGTTATAACAAGTCAAAACAGACTATAACATACTATAATACTTCCAGAAAACATTCTGCCTCAGAGCAGTGTTTCCAGGAAAGCCGCGCATTCGCTCTCGTCGGTGAAGCTGCGGGTGCAGAGGTCTCTGAGACCCGGGGCGATCTCCCGCACCCCGCCAAAGCCGATCACGATCTCAGCCCGCCGGGCCATGGGGACATCGTTATCCCCGTCGCCTATGACTACAAGCGGAGCGGTGAAGCGCGCTGCCGCCTCGCCCTTATCCACCACCGTGCGCAGAGAACGGATATAGCCGTTCTCCAACAGCGCCTGTGAGCAGATGATATGCTCCGCCGGCAGCAGGGGGCGGAGCAGCTCTTCGATCCAGCAGTCCACATTGCCGGTGACCACATAACACCTCTCCGGGTGCTGACGGACGAACTCTGTCATTTTCCGGTTGAGAGGCACGGCAGCCACCTGCTCCGCCACCGCACTGACAGGCAGCTCGGAGAGCATCCGCACCCGTTCGGAGAAGCTCTCCGAAAAGGGACGCTCGCCCCGCATGGTCTCCTCGGTCATCTGCCGCATCCGCTCGGCATTGCCGAGCTTTTCTGCCAGCATGGGCAGGATCTCGCAGCGCGTCAGGGTAGAATCCAGATCAAACAGGAAAACGTAATCACTCATATACTCATTTCACTGCAAAGGCTCGGGGTTGCTGACGCTGACCACATGGTCGTACCACACGCCCTTCTTGCCGATGAGAGCCAGGTCGAAGTCCGTATCCAGCGCGGGAACCGGCACATCAAAGCCGAAGGCCACATCGGTGGTGCCGTCATGGTAGTCAACAGTGTCCTCGCTGGGCTCCAGCAGAACAGCCCCGTCTGTCTTGGCATCCTCCGCTTTGCCCGGGAAGAGCTTCAGAATGGAGGTGGAAGCCAGCGTCACATGAATGGTCATGTGCCCGTTCTCCACCGTCAGAATGCCCTTTCCGTCCAGCGCTTCGTTCACATGGAACATGGAGCTGTCCGTCCTGAACTCAGCGGTATACTTCCCGTCCGGCAGCGGGCAATCCGCGGCGATCTCCGCCTCCCCGGCACTGTCGGCAGGGGGTGCTGCGCTCTCCGTACGCCCGGAACCTGTGCAGCCGCAGAGCAGAAGAAGAGAAAAAAGAAGCAGGAGCACTGTACTTTTTTTCATCGGATCATACCGTTCCTTCCCAACAAACTATATCGATAGTTATATCACTTTCACAGTTTAAATGCAAGAGAAAATGCAGAATTTGCTTGACATCTGCGGAAATAGTGATATACTGTGAAGTACATTGAGTGGCAGTTTTGCTAAAGGGAAACAGGTGCAAATCCTGTACGAACTCGTCACTGTGAGCAGCAGATACCCCAACCTTGAGATCACAGAGTCTCGGTCACTGCGAAAGCGGGAAGGCGGTTGGAAGGTGCTGTGAGTCAGGAAACCTGCTCAATGGTTCTTGGCCGGATAGCCACGAGTTATTGGTTCGATCCGCATACGCTCTCCCTGCGCTGCTTGTGGTACAACGCGGTGGGGTTTGTGTTCTTGCGCCTTGATTCCTTTAGCCGCTGTTCCGGCTGAGGGGATTTTTTATTTTGAAGGAGAAAGAACATGAAAAAATCCGCGGCACTTCTCTGTGCCATCTGCCTGCTTCTCGGCCTGTTCTCCGGTTGCGGCAGCACCAAGGCCCCCGCTGAGACTCCCACGGAAGCTCCCGCCGAAGCCCCCGCCGAGGTTCCTGCCCAGCCGCAGGAAACCGTGGAGGAGAGCCAGGAGGATAAGGATCAGGCCGCTGCCGACGCGGTGGCTGCGCTGATCGACGCCATCTATGTGCAGGAGCGCACCGATGAGACCGACGCCCAGTGCGCCGCCGCCAAGGCCGCCTGGGACGCTCTGACCGACGAACAGAAGGAACTGGTGGAGGGCGAAAACGCCGATCCCGACTACTTCGGCCGTGATACCGGCGACGGCTCTCTGGACGATCCTCTCAACGCCGATGACATCGGTGAGAACGAGATCCTTGTGGTCAGCTTCGGCACCAGCTTCAACGACAGCCGCGCCCAGGATATCGGCGGAATCGAAAAGGCTCTTGCCGCCGCCTTCCCCGACTGGAGCGTCCGCCGTGCCTATACCGCTCAGATCATTATCAACCATGTGCAGGCCCGCGAAGGCGTTGCCATCGACAACATGGAGCAGGCTCTGGAGCGTGCCGTGAAGAACGGCGTGAAGAATCTGGTCGTGCAGCCCACTCATCTGATGCACGGCGCAGAGTATGACGAAATGTGCGAGGCCCTGGAGCAGTACCGCGACCGCATTGAGAATATCGTCGTGGCCGAGCCCATGCTGGGCCCCGTGGCCAGCGATGCCACCGTGATCAACGCCGATAAGACCGCCGCCGCCGAGGCGCTGGTGGCCGCCGCACTGGACGCTGCCGGCTACGAGAGCTGCGCTGCCGCCGCTGAGGAAGGCGTTGCCTTTGTGCTGATGGGTCACGGCACCTCCCACACCGCCAAGATCACCTACAGCCAGATGAGCGCCCAGATGAAGGTGCTCGGCTATGAGAACGTCTTTATCGGCACCGTGGAGGGTGAGCCCGAGGAGACCGAGCTTGAGGCCGTGATCGAGGCTGTGAAGGACGCCGGGTACACCAAGGTCATTCTCCGTCCGCTGATGGTCGTGGCCGGTGACCATGCCAACAACGATATGGCCGGCGATGATGAGGACTCCTGGAAGTCCGCCTTTGTTGCCAGCGGCGCTTTTGAGACTGTGGAGTGCCAGATCGCCGGTATGGGCAGCATTCCCGCCATTGAGGACATTTACGTCAGCCACACCCGCGCCGCTATCGCCGGTTAAGGCTTACGCTGTCATTGAAGATTGCCACACCGAAGGAGCCTCTTCCCATTGGACGGAAGAGGCTTCCCGAGGTTTTATTTGCTGTTATGAGGTATTGCTTATGAGACACATGGCCCGAAAACTGACGGTACTTTTCCTGCTTTTGGCCTTTCTCCTCTGCTGCGGCTGCGGAAAAAAGGCTGTGATCGCCGAAAACGGCGTATACACCGTTACCGCCTCCCTCAAAGGCGGAAGCGGAAAGACCACCCTTCTCAACCCCACCCTGCTGACGGTGGAAAACGGGGAGATGACGGCGGAGCTGGTCTTCAGCAGCAGGAGCTACGATTATGTTCTGGTGAACGGTGAGCGCTTTGAGGTGCTCTCCACCGAGCCCGGCTCCACCTTCCGCATTCCCGTGGAGGCGCTGGACAAAGAGCTTCCCCTCATCGGTGACACGGTGGCCATGAGCACGCCCCATGAGATCGAATACACCCTGCTGCTGGATTCTTCCACGCTGGAAACTGTGAAATGAAACGAACTTCGACTGTTATTATTCTCTCCGTCCTCTGTCTGCTCCTCTCGGCCTGCGGCGCCGAAGGCGGGAGCGGCAATGTACCGTCGTGGAACAGCCTCACTCCCCTGTCGGAGGAAGAGCTGTCCTATGCCACGGAGTTTTCCCTTACGCACTACAGTGAAGGTCTCACGCTGCTTTCCGTCTCCGACGGTGAGCGTTATCTGATCGTGCCGGAAAGCGCAGACGTTCCTGCCGGGCTGGATGGGGACATTACCGTGCTCCGTCAGCCCCTGCGCAATCTGTATCTGGTCGCCACCTCTGCCATGGATCTCTTCCGGGCGCTGGATGCCGTGGACTGCATCCGTCTCTCCGGGCTGAAGCAGAATGACTGGTACATTGCTGAGGCAGCCGGAGCCATGGAGCGGGGCGAGCTGCTCTACGCCGGCAAATACAGCGCCCCGGATTATGAGCGCATCTGTCAGGAGAAATGCTCGCTGGCCGTGGAATCCACCATGATCTACCACACGCCCGAGGTAAAGGAACAGCTGGAACGGCTGGGAATCCCCGTGTTTGTGGAACGCTCCAGCTATGTAAGGCACCCTCTCGGGCGCATGGAATGGATCAAGGTCTACGGCGCTCTGCTGGGCAGAGAGGAGGCCGCCGGGAGGCTCTTTGAGGCAGAGCTGGAGAAGCTCGATGGCATCCTCTCCCAGAGCAGCACCGGCAAGACCGTGGCCTTCTTCAGCATCAATTCCAACGGCTCCGTGACCGTGCGGAAATCCGGCGACTATATCGCCCGCAGCATTGAGCTGGCCGGCGGCCGTTACATTTTCCCCGATTTGGGTGCCGACGACAGCGCCGTGACCACCCTGAATATGCAGATGGAAACCTTTTGTGACGAGGCTCTGTCCGCAGATATTCTGATTTACAACAGCAC
>JAGHSH010000292.1 GCA_018065965.1 Candidatus Apopatocola equi | reverse complement strand
CACGGGAGCGGGGACAGGCTCGGCGGCCTGCACCGGGGCGGGAGCGGCGGTCTGCTCCTCGGCGGGAGCGGTCACGATGCTCTCCTTCTTCTCCCGGGGGGCTTTGCTGCGGCTGCGGCCGCTGTTTCTGCCGCTGCGCTCGGTCTTTTCCCCGGCGGGACGCACCACGCTGACCACCACGCGGCGGTTGGGCTCGGTGCCGGTGGAGGCCGTGGTCACGCCCTCGTAATTCTGCAGGGCGGTGTGGATCACATGGCGCTCATAGGAGTTCATGGGCTCCAGCGCCATGCTGCGGTTGTACTTGAGAGCCTTGGCGGCCATCTTCTCGGCCAGATGCACCAGAGAATCCTCCCGCTTGGAGCGGTAGGCCTCGGCGTCCACGGAGATGTGCATATGCTTCTCTCCGCCGCGGTTCAGGGCATAGTTGGTCAGGTGCTGGATGGCGTCCAGGGTCTCGCCCCGGCGGCCGATCACCGCGCCCATGTTGGGGCCGGCCAGCTCCACATTGAGACCGCCGCCCTCCCGGTCGGTGATGATGATCTCGGCTTCCACGTCCATCTGCTCCAGCAGGCCGCGGAGGAAGCCCTCCACCTGTGCCTTGCGCTCGGCGGGATCGGCAGGTGCGCTCTTGGCGGCTGCGGGAGTCTCCTCCGGACGGGGAGGTGCGGGCTTTTTCACGCTCGCAGGCTTCTTTTCCTGCACGGGAGCCTTTTTCTCGCCCTCGGGCTTCTTCTCGGGGGCTTTCTTCTTCTCGGGAACGGGCTTCTTCCCGGCGGCGGGGGCGTCCTCGCTCTCCACGCTCACACGGACGCAGGCGAGGCGGGAACCGATGCCCAGAAAACCGCTGCGGGGACGAACCAGCACTTCCACGCTGCCTTCATCCTCGCCAATGCCCAGCTTGGCACGGGCAGCGGCAGCAGCGGCGAAAATGTCTTTGCCCTCAGCTTCAGCTGTTCTGATCATTCTTTTCCTCCACAGGGGCTTCGCTCTGCCCCTCGTTGTTATAGCGGTTGGGGTCGTAGGCGCGGCCGCGGCCGTAACCGGCGGCAGTGTTCTCAGCCATACGCTGCTCCAGCTGCTCCTGTGCCAGACGCTCCTTCGCGGCCTTCTCGGCGGCCATACGCTCGAAGCGGTCGGCCTCATAGGCGCGGCCGCGGGCATAACGGCGGGTACCCACCTGAGAGGGCGGGATCTCCTTTTCCAGGCCCTTGGCGGCGCGCTCGGCAGCGCGGCGGGCAGCGGCGTCCTGCTCGGCGTCGTTGCGCTCCTTGCGGTCCAGACGCTTCTTGCTGGTGTTCACATTCTGCTGCATCTTGCCCTCGGCCTTGAGACGCTCGGTCTCGGCACGCTTGGCGGCCAGCTCGGCTTCCTTCCTGGCCTGCGCTTCGTTGAACTCCCGCATCTCCTCATCGATGGACTTCTTAAAGACCTTGTTGAGGGCGATGGACTGGAAAATGGCCAAAACGCTCTGCTCGATCCAGTAAATGCCCATGGCGGCGGGCATGATGAAGCAGATGTAAACGGACATCAGGGGCATGATGGCGTTCATGCTCTGGGCGCTGTTGGCCTGTGCAACGGCCTGAGCGTCGTTGGGATCGGGCTTGGGCTGCTGGGCGGAGGCGATCTTCATCTGCAGCCAGCTGAGGCCGGCGGAGAGGAAGGGCAGCAGGAACAGCAGCACGGCGGCCAGCTTGCCGAACTGATCGAGGTAGTTCCAGAAGAAAAGTCTGGGCTTGTCGGTCATGTTCATGCCCAGGAACTGGAAGTTCAGCGCCTTGAGCTTGCCGGCGAAGTCCGCCACGGCGGGGTTGGCTACGATCGCATCAAAGTTCTTGCCGAGGATGTTGGCCAGGGTCATCTCGGCGTAGGCGTCCGCCTTGGCGGGTACGGCATAGAGACCCATGTCGGTCATGACGCCGGTCAGGGCGGTGATCTCGGTGGCAGCCAGACCCATGAGCTTGCTCAGGGGCTGACGGACCAGTGCATAGAGGGCGATGAGGATGGGGAAGGGCAGCAGACTCCACAGGCAGCCGGAGAGGGGATTGACCTTGGCGTCCTTATAGAGCTTGCTCAGCTCCTCCTGATACTTGACCTTGTCGTTGCCATACTTTTTCTCCAGCTCCTTCTGACGGGGCTGCAGCATGGACTGACGCATGGTGCTGTGGGTGCTCTTCGCCTGGAAGGGCAGCATGATGAGCTTCACGATCAGACCAAACAGAAGAATGGCCCAACCGTAGCTTCCCGTGAGGTTGTAGAAGGCCATCAGCAGGGAAGCAAAGGGGCGGGTGATGAAATTCATTTGACTACCGTCTCTTTCCCCCGTATATCAGGGCACGGGGTCATAATAATCGTGCTCACCTCTGTGAAAGGGGTGGCATTTGCTCAGCCGCTTCAGCGCCAGAAGAGAGCCCTTTGCGGCGCCGTATTTCCGGATCGCTTCATAGGCATAGGCCGAGCAGCTGGGGATAAAGCGGCAGCAGGGCTGTCCTTTGAGGGGGGATATGTATTTCCGGTAAAAGCGAATCAGGGCCAGCAGCAAATCTTTCATGCCTGGCCCTCGCTTCGTATCAGTCCCAGCGTGCGCAGACAGCCGAGATAATCCTTTTCCAGCTGTCCGAACTCTGCCTTCACGCTCCGGGCGCGGGCCACCACCACCAGATCATAGCCGCACCGGATCTCGCTCTCGTGGAGACGGTAAATCTCCCGGAGACGACGGCGCACGCGGTTGCGAACGACCGCATGACCCAGCTTGACGGAAACGGTGTAGCCGACCCGGTTCTGCGCCCGCTTTGTGCGGCGGGCATAGACCACAAGGGTAGGCAAAGCCGCGCTCTGCCCCTTGCTGTAAAGGCGGCGGAACTCATAATTATTCTTGAGTGAAACGGAAAACTGCAAACCCCTCACGAACCTTTCCCGCTGCGGGGCAGAAACTCAGAGAGTGAGTTCCTTGCGGCCCTTGGCGCGACGACGGGCCAGAACCTTACGGCCGTTGGCGGTAGCCATTCTCTTGCGGAAGCCGTGCTCCTTGGAGCGCTGGCGCTTCTTGGGCTGGTAAGTACGGAACATTTGGGGACACTTCCTTTCTTTTTTCTCAACTTATACTCGACAGCGCTGTGCGCTGCAGTTGGCATAAGAATGCGCGACACAGTCGGCAATGTTGAATTATACAGGAAATACCGCCCCTTTGTCAATCCTTTTTTGCGCGATGGGTTCAACGCGGAGCGGAGTCCGGCACGGAAAACTTCTCCGTCCCGCCGTCCTTTTTCGACGCGATCTGCGGAAGCGGCCGTGTAGAATATTTCCCGAAGGAGCCCTTCCCCCGGCGGGAGGGCCCACAAAAACTTTACAGGGCTCCGGAAACGTGCTATAATGGCTTCGCCGGGGCGAAAGGAAGAAAACGCCATGCAGAACAAACAGAACCTTCAGGACATTTTTCTGAATCAGGCCCGGCGGGAGAGGCAGCTTGTCACCGTATTTCTGATGAACGGCTTCCAGATGCGGGGCATCGTCCGCGGCTTCGACAGCTTTACCGTGGTCATCGACTGCGAGGGGAAGCAGGAGCTTATCTACAAGCACGCCATCTCTACTCTGATTCCTTCCAGAGGCATCGATCTCATGCTGAATCCCCCCGGCGAGAGGGAGGAGTGAGAGAGCCGCCTCTGCAGCTTTGCGAAAGGGCAGATCATGGAAGAAAAGCATTCCCTCGTTCTCTGGCGACTCACCCTGATCCTGCTGGCCGTCGCCCTGCTGGGCTATGGGGGCATCTATCTCAATTCCCTGCTGCATCCCCCCCGCGTGAGCGTGGTGGCCACCTCCTATACATACCGCGAGAGCGTGAGCTCCGCCGGCATTCTGGTGCGCAGCGAATCGCCCCTGTCCGACCAGCGTCCCTTCACGCTGGTAACGGCCCAGTCCGGTAAACGGGTGGCGGCCGGAGAGAAGCTCGGCATCAGCTATGAGAGCGCCGAGGATCTGGAACGTGCCGAGCGCATGAAGTCGCTGGAGCTGGAGATCACTCTGGCGGAAAAGGCGCTGGGCGGTGCGGAAAACAGCGAGAACACAGCGGAGCGTGTTGATAAAACGCTCTCCGCTGTGTTCTCGTTGTCTGAAAGCGTTGCGCGGCACCGGAGCGCCTCTCTGCGCTACGATGCGCTGCAGCTGCGCTCCCTGCTCTTTGAGCGCGGCACCCTGCTGACCCGGGAGGAGATCACCGCCCTCAAGCAGGAGCTGGCCCGGCTGGAGCGGGAGGAGAGCGGCAGCATCCGGGAGCTCGTCAGCCCCGCCTCCGGCGTGTTCACGCCGCTGCTGGACGGCTGCGAGAGCATCTCCCCGGCGGTGCTGGAGCAGCTCAGCGTCCGGAGTCTGCGGACGCTGATGGAGGGTCGGCCCAATGTGGACAAGCGCTGCTACGGCAAGCTGATCACCGACTATAAATGGTACTACGCGGCGCTGCTCCGCGCCGAGGACTGCGCGGCGCTGCAGGTGGGCGGCCTGGTGAAGCTGGATCTTTCCGCCTGGCGGGCGGGGCTTTGCACTATGACGGTCATCCGCATCAGCGCCGAGAGCGGCGGAGAGCGGGCCGTGCTGCTCAGCAGCGACACCGCCCTCACCGAAACGCTGGAGCTGCGGACGGTGTCCTGTCCGCTGGTCATCAATTCCGTTACCGGCATCCGTCTGCCCGCCGCCGCGCTGCTCTCCGGCAGCACAAGCGGCAGCTATGTGCTCGTGGACACGGGCATTTCCGAGCGCCGTCAGAGCGTGAACGTGCTGCGCCGGGTGGATGACTGGGTGCTGGTTCAGGGCGTTGACGAGGGCGATACGATCATCGTTCCTTAATATTCCGGGAGGTAGAGAGCCATGACTGTGAATACTGCAGCAGATGAAAACGCAGCGCTGGAGCTGCGGGAAAACATAGATCGGGCGGAGGAGCGCATCCGCCTTGCCTGTGAGCGCGCCGGAAGGCGGCGGGAGGAAGTGAAGCTGGTGGCCGCCTCCAAGCTCAACGGCAGCGAGCGCATCCGTCTGGCCCACAGGCTGGGGCTGAATGTTTTCGGCGAAAACCGGGTGCAGGAGCTGTGCGAAAAGCGGGAGCAGGGCGCCTATGAGGGCTGCGAGCTGCACCTCATCGGGCACCTGCAGCGCAACAAGGCCAGATTCGTGGCCGGACAGGTGGCGCTCATCGAGAGTGCGGACAGCCTTGAGCTGCTCCGGGAGCTGGAGAAGCTCTGCGCAAAAAACGGCAGCACTCAGGACGTACTGCTGGAGGTCAACCTGCTGGGAGAGGAGAGCAAGACCGGTCTTGCTCCCGCCGCGCTCCCCCGGTTGCTGGAAGCGGCGGGGGATTTTTCCCGCGTTCACATCCGCGGACTCATGGGAATTCCTCCCAAAAGTGAAAATACCCTCGAAAACCGTCGCTATTTTGCCCGAATGCATCAGCTTTTTATTGACATTTCCGAAAAAAAATACGATAATGTACAAATGGCCGAGCTGTCCATGGGCATGAGTGCGGACTTCGAGGATGCCATCGCGGAGGGCGCCACGCTGGTCAGGCTCGGTACAGCCTTATTCGGAGCGAGAGATTATGGGACTTTGGGATGCATTTAAGAATCTGACCAAGCCGTACAGCGAGGACGAGCTGGACGACGAGCTGGATGTCAGCACGCCGGGCTTCCCCCGCGGGCAGGAATCATACAGAGATTATGCCGCCGCCCCTGCCGCACAGCAGGAGCAGAGCGGTTCACGCGGCGGGATACTGGGCTCCGTGCAGCGGGGCGTTTCCGCCGTAAAGGGCAGCGTGGGCATGAACCGCGCCGCTGCACCCGCCGCGCAGAGCAGCAGCCGCGGCAGCGTCAGCATGGGCGGCGTTCGGGACGGGGGCAGCCCCATGAAGCTGGTGGTGCTCAAGCCCGAATCCCTGGAGGACGCCCGGGAGGCGGCCGAGGGGCTGCGGAGCGGCAACACGGTGGTGCTGGATCTGGAGGAGACCCCCAGAGACGTCATCGTCCGGCTGGTGGACTTTGTTTCCGGCGCGGCCTATATACTGGGCGGCCGGCTGACCCGGCTCTCCACCAGCACCTATCTGGTCACCCCGCCGGAGGTGGATCTCAGCGGCGAGGCGCTGGCCTCCCTGAGCTCCCTGCGATAAGAAAAACTTACTTCCAACATACAGAAGGAGTCATACCATGATTACTGCACAGAACATTCGGGAAAAGACCTTTGACAAGGCCACCTTCGGCGGCTATGACATGACCGGCGTAGACGATTATCTGGAGGAGCTGGCCGCCGATGTGACCGCCACCCAGAAGGAGATTGCCACCCTGCGCGGCAAAATGAAGGTGCTGGTGGACAAGATCGAGGAATACCGCGCCAATGAGGACGCCATGCGCATGGCTCTCGTGTCCGCCCAGAAGCTCTCCGCCCAGATCGAGGAGGAGGCCAACGCCCGCGCCCGGGCCATCCTCGACGAAGCCCGCGCTCAGGCCGACGCCATGGTCGCCGAGGCGCAGGCCAAGGTCGATGCCGTTACCGGCGATCTGACGGAGCTCCGCACACTGGAGGAGCGCCGCCTCTCCGCCGCCAAGGAAGCCAACACCGCCTACTTCGAGAAGGCCTTTGCCAATCTGGAGCGGCAGAACGAGATCCTGCGGGCCATTCAGGCC
>JAGHSH010000246.1 GCA_018065965.1 Candidatus Apopatocola equi | reverse complement strand
GTCTGGGCGTGGTGCTGCTGGGTCTGGCACTCTCTCTGCTGAGCCTGACCCTTCGCCTGCTGCTGGGCGGAATCCGGCTGCTGTTTGTTCTGCTTTCCGAATGCTACGGAAAGCTGCTGGGAAAGGAGAAGAAATATGAATAAGCTGCGGACTCTTCTTTCCGCTGTGCGCGTTGCTCTGGTCGTTCTGGGCTTTGCGCTCATCGGCGTCGGCTGCCTCACCGGAGGAAGCCCGAATCGGATCCTCTATAACACCGACATCGCGGATATGACCAAGTTCTTTACCCGTGAGCAGATCGAAACGGTTGTGGATCTGTTTTTTCATTAAAGAATAGTATGGTAAGGGCCGCAGAAGGAAAGCGTTACTTTCCCTCTGCGGCTCTTTTCTTTCATTCTCTGCCGAGACTTTCGCAGAATCTCACTGTCCATTCCTCTGTGGGAATGGTATCGGCCGAAGTCTGATAGAAAGACACCCTTGCCGCAACATTTCCCTTACGGATAAGCAGGGCAGGGGAATGCAGAATCCCTTCGTAGGCATAGACCTCATCGGCGCTCTGAGCCGGCACACGCAGGGGTACGGTGTGCTCTCTCCATTTTGTCAGACGAAGCAGCTCCCGCATCAGCGCCCGTGCCAGCGCAGAGCTCCGAAGCTCGAAGTATTCCACATAAAGCCCGCCGTCAATGCTCTGCCCATCCGCTCTCTTCACTGCCGCGTGCTCGTTGAACTCTATGATCCGCGGCGCAAGAAGCTCCGAATGCTCCTCTACCGTGTTGAAGTTATTTCCCATACCGGAGAAGGTGAGCCGGTAGTCGCCGGAGTCCTCCCCGGCAAGCTCCTGTACGGAAGCGAAGGGAAGAGTTCCCGCATAGTCCTCCAGCGGCACGGCATTGGCGTGGGAAACGGAAAAGCCCCAGGTGCGAAACACAACACAGAGGAGCAGAAGCCCCAGAGCGTTCCGCAGCAGCTTGCCCGTAAGGTAGCTCCGTCTGCCTTTTTTCCAGTCGGAGCGGGGTGCTTCCTCCTCCGGTCGAAGCGAGCGCTGCAGCGCTTTCAGATAGCGCAGGGAGCGCAGCTCTTCCCGGATCATCAGCAGACCCAGCAGCAGCGCCAGCCCTGTCCACACGGTTCCGAGAGCGATCGCGGCCATCAGCGGGCAGCCACGGACTACCAGCAGGGGATAGATCAGCACAAAAAAGAGGGCGGAAAACAGGGCGCTTCGCTGCCGCTTTTTCACGGCGTTGAGAGCCAGTGCCTGTACGGCAGCGTCGGTGTTGGGCTCTCTCGCTGCCGGATCAAAGCACCGGTATACATGGAAGTCCCGGATCCTCGCCGTGTATTCCCAGCCGTATTTTTCACTGAGCGCCTGCTGCTCCTCGTCAGGCTCGCCGTCTGTCCAAAGGCTTTTGCTTTTTTGCGCGGGCATCATCCGATATTTTACGCTTTGGCCTTTTGCGGGCTCAAAACAAGCAAAAGGTCCGAAAAAGCCGTCCTTCTGCAGAAGAAGTCCCTCCCGGGCGCAGTCGCTCAGCCAGCTCTCCAAAGCCGTTATATCATAGGAAGGACAGGGAATCAAGCGATAAACTGTTTTCATATGTCATCCTCCGCATCCAACAGGCGTTGCTTTCTTTGCCAAGTAAAGGATCCGCTGTAAATGAAAATTTGCAGCGGATCCTGTCCCTATCGTTTTCCCCGATGCAGGAGCTTCCATGCATCCGGTGCTGCGCCGCCGCGGCGAACGCCGGGGAGCTGTTCGGTAAGACACCAGCCTACCGCAGTACCCGATGCATTGCGGATGCTGCAGAGCGTTTCGAAGCAGCCGAAGCTCATATGTCCCTTCTGCACGGGCTCAAGGGTGTATGCGCCCTCCTTATGAGGGACGGAGATATCCCAAAGCGCAGACCAGGTCTTTCTTCCGGTGTGAACGGTTTTCACGGCACGGCAGGAATAGAGATTCATCCGTTCATAGCTGCCGTCCGAACGGATATAGGTACCGTCAAAGGTAGAGCTCTGCGGAAAGGTAAGGAGCATCATTTCTTCCCCATCGAAAAAGCGAAGGGTAAAGCGATCCCAGTGCCTGCTCGGATCCAAGGGGGAAAAGCTGCCCCATTGCCTGTCAAACCAGCTGCTTCCGTGAAGCTGCAGCGTCCTGCCCTGAAGGCGCAGCACAGCACCGGAGGGCATATTCGGATAGGAATAGCAGTGTGCCTTGTCCCCGTCGGATACGCCGGCCTGTACCAGACCGCCGCTGCCCTGCCACACGGCCCCTCTGCCGTAATCGGCCAGGACGTCCAGAGAGAATTCCCGGTGACGAAGGGAAATGCGCATGGCGTTTTTGCCCTTCACCGCCGAAGCGTGGCTGCCGACAGAGACCTCGCGGTCTGTAATGCGCACACCGCGGAGGGAACCGACGGGCAGTTGAAGAGCGTAGTGGAGCTGATTCCGGTAATCCGTCAGGGAGATCAGAGCGAATGTGGGGTGCAGCACGCCGAGTCTCCCGCGCAGCAGGGTATAGCGGTAGGAATACAGGTTGTCCTCCTGATCCCGGAGGATCCCTGTGACGCTCCACCATTCGCTGCTTTTCGGATGAATGCCCCATTCCTCGTCAAAGCTGCCGTGGCTCATGGGTTCATACTGACTTTCATTCATAAAGGTTCTCCGTTCCTTGCGCCGCAGCGCGCCAGACCCCGCTTTTCCACAGCCCCTCGGCCAGCATGCGGTGCCCTTCCTCTGTCAGGTGAACGCCGTCAAAGGCCAGCGGCAGGTTCAGAGGAAGCGGGTCATAAAAGGGGAGGGAGCAGCGTTCGGCCAGTGCGGCATAAAGACGGTTTACGGTGCGGACATCGCTGCCGCCGTTCTCTCCGCGCAGCGCTAAAGGCGGCAGACCCAGCAGCACCGGCTGCAGTCCCCGGTGCTCCCGGCGAAGAAAACGGAGCAGGGCTTCCATCTTCTCCGCACAGCGCTCCGGACCGTCACAGGGGGGCAGGATACAGTTGTTGGTGCCCAGCATCAGCAGCAGTGTCCCTGTCTCTGCCTCCCGCTTCAGCAGTGCCGAGAGTGTCCGCAGGGAGACCTCATCCGCCGGAATCCGTCTGCCGGGCATACCCAGATTTCGGCATTCCCGGCCACAGCGTTCCTGCAGCAGCGTGACCCATGGCTTTTCGTAGGGCTGCCCCAGCGGACTCGCGGGATCCCAGCCATAGGTGTTGGAATCTCCGAGACAGAGGATCTCAGCCATACATCTTCACGCCGCTGCGCTTGTGTGCGCTGCTGCGGTGCATACGCTCTGCCACAGCGACCGTGTGTTCGCTGCCCTCGCCGGTCTGCAGGTAGTGATCCAGCTCCGCATAGCTTACGCCGATCTCCTGCT
>JAGHSH010000117.1 GCA_018065965.1 Candidatus Apopatocola equi | reverse complement strand
TCTGTCCCGAAAGCCGCGGCAGAGGCGTGGGCCACGCTCTGCTCCGGGCGCTGAAGGAGCGGCACCGGGGTCAGCTGACCTTCCTCACGCTGGAGGTGCGCGCTTCCAATGCCCCCGCCATTGCCCTCTATCAGAGCGAGGGCTTCCGGCAGGTAGGCATCCGTCCGGGCATGTATGAGAAGCCCCGGGAGGACGCCCTGCTGATGAGCTTTGATTACTGACTGATTTGAAATAAGGAGCCAACCGTTATGCTGATTCTTTCCGTGGAGTCCACCTGCGACGAAACCGCCGTGGCCATCACCGAAAACGGGCGCAGGATCCTCACCGACCAGATCTTTTCGCAGGCCGATCTCCGCGCCGTATACGGCGGCGTGGTGCCCGAGATCGCTTCCCGGAGCCATGTGGAGGTCATCTCCCAGCTGGCCGACCGGGCGCTGAGCGTGGCCGGGATCTGCCGCACCGACATCGACGCCGTGGCCGTGAGCTATGCCCCCGGTCTCATCGGGGCCGTGCTGGTGGGCGTGAACTTTGCCAAGAGCGCGGCCATGAGTCTGGGCGTACCGCTCATCCCCGTCCACCATACCCGGGGACACATTGCCGCCAACTATCTGGCCTTCCCCGAGCTGGAGCCGCCCTTCCTCTGCCTTGCCATTTCCGGCGGCAACACCCTGCTGGTGGATGTGCGCTCCTACACGGAAATGAAGATCCTCGGCCAGACCCGGGACGATGCGGCAGGCGAATGCTTTGACAAGACCGCTCGGGTACTGGGTCTGCCCTACCCCGGCGGCGCACCCATCGACGCTCTCAGCAAGCAGGGCGACGACCGCCGCTATACGCTTCCCAGACCCTATGTGGGTGAAAACCCCTATGACATAAGCTTTTCCGGCCTGAAAACCGCCGTGATCAATCTGGCGCACCACTGCGAGCAGACCGGTGAGGAGCTGGACCGCGCCGGTCTGGCCGCCTCCCTCTGCCGCGCCGTGTCCGAGGCGCTGGTGCCCCGCACCATGCAGGCGGCAAAGGCACTGGGCTACGGCAAGGTCTGCGTGGCAGGGGGCGTGGCTGCCAATTCCCGCATCCGCGCCGATTTCGAGGCCGCCTGCGCCAAAAGCGACGATCGGCTCTTTGTACCGCCACTGAAGCTCTGCGGCGACAACGCCGCCATGATCGGTGCGCAGGGCTATTACGAGTACCTCGCCGGGCACACCGCCGGGCCGGAGCTCAACGCCTACGCGAATCTTTCACTGGAGCTGAATCTATGACGGAGCAGGACAACGCCCATCAGGGGCACCGACAGCGGCTCAAGGAGCGCTTTGACGAATACGGGCTGGACAGCTTCAACGACCTGAACGTGCTGGAGCTGCTGCTCTATTACGCTCTGCCCCGAAAGGACACCAATGTGCTGGCCCACGCCCTTCTGGAGCGCTTCGGCTCACTGGAGGCCGTGCTGGAGGCGGAGGCAGAGGAGCTCAGCTCCGTTCCCGGTATGGGAGAGACCGCCGGACGGCTGCTGCGGCTGATTCCCGCCGTGTCCCGGCGCTATCTGCTGCGCAAGGGGACAGTGTCCCATGCCATCAACACTCCCGAGGAGGCCGGAGAATACCTGCTGCCTCACTTTCTCTATGCCCGGGAGGAGCTGGTCTACGCCCTGTTTCTCGACAGCCGCTCCCGGGTCATCAGCTGTGAGGAGCTGAACCGGGGCGTGGTCAATGCCGCCGAGATCGGCGTGCGCGCCCTTGTCACCCGCGCCATGGAGCTGAAAGCCAGCTCCGTGATCCTCGCCCACAACCACCCCAGCGGCGTGGCGCTGCCCTCTACGGAGGATGAAAGCGTTTCGCTCCGGCTGCGGCAGGCGCTGCATCTGGTAGGTGTGAGTCTCAGCGACCATATCATCATTGCGGGCAGCGAGTTTCTGTCCATGAGTGAGGTCGGAATCTTATAAGCAAAATAGGATGGGAGCTGCCCCATCCTTTTTTGTATGTCATTTTTCAGGACTCTGCGCCCAGACCGCAGCCGCACCATGCCTGCCGGTAGAGGCCGTAGAGGTGGCTCAGCTCGATGCTGCGGCGGTAGCCGTCCCGCTTTTTGAAGTCCGAGGGCAGCCAGCGGCTGTGCAGTCCCTCCGCCAGAGCAAAGCCCAGGGCATTGATGCGCTGTGCGTCCTTATGGGGAGAGACCGTCAGCGTGGTGGCAAAGAAATCATAGCCGCCCCGCTCCGCCTCCTCTGCTGTCCGGCTCAGACGCAGGCGGAAGCATTCCGTGCAGCGCGCGCCGTTTTCCGGCTCGCTCTCCAGTCCCTCGGCAGCGGCCCAGAAGGCGCTCTCGTCCCGCTCGGGCACAAGGAGCTTCACATTCCTGCAGAAGGGTGCCTCTGCCAGCAGGTGCTTCTGCCAGAAGAGCCGCTTCTCCCACTCCGCCTCGGGGAGGATGTTGGGGTTGTACCAGAACACCGTCACGTCAAAATACCGGGTCAGGTATTCCAGACAGTAGCTGCTGCAGGGGCCGCAGCAGGAATGGAGCAGCAGGCTCTTTCTCTCTCCGTTCAGCTCCCTGAGAACAGCGTCCAGCTCCAGCTGATAGTTCCTCTTCATCGTTTCGCCTTCTTTCCCGCCCATAATAGCACAAAGCCGCCCCCTTGACAAGAGCGGCCGCTTTGGGTAAGATACAGGATATAAATACGCAAGGAGACCAAGCCATGGAAAAGCGGAGAACCAAGGAAAACTACTATCTCGACATCGCCGACGCCGCTCTGCAGCGCTCCACCTGTCTGCGGCGGAAGTACGGCGCCATTGTGGTCAGCGACGATGAGATCCTGGCCACGGGCTACAACGGTGCGCCCCGGGGTCGGCTCAACTGCTCCGATCTGGGCCGCTGCGCCCGGGAAGAGCTGAACATCCCCTCCGGGGAGCGCTATGAGCTCTGCCGCAGCGTTCACGCCGAGGCCAACGCCATCATCTCCGCCGCCCGGCGGGATATGCTGGGCGGCACGCTCTATCTGGTGGGACGCAATGCCAGCAGCAATGAGCTGGTCAGCGACGCCACCCCCTGCGCCATGTGCCGCCGCCTGATCATCAACGCAGGCATCAAGCGCGTGGTCGCCCGCACCGGGGACGAGAGCTACTCCGTCACCGAGGTGGAGGAATGGATCGAGAACGATGATACTCTGTGAGGGGCTGAAGCAGCCCCTCTTTTTTACGCCGAGGCAGCATAGTGCCGCACCCGGCTTTTCAGCCCCCCATTCTTTCTTGTCTTTTTCGTGAAAGACAGTAGGCATTACCTCCCTATAGAGACAGTAAGGGG
>JAGHSH010000080.1 GCA_018065965.1 Candidatus Apopatocola equi | reverse complement strand
GGGTAATACTGCTCGGGTAAAAGAGGAGTGAAAGACATCCTCTTGAAAATGATTCGAGGATCAGAGGCAGAGAACGTTTCAGATCTAACAGATGGCTCAGGAACAGCTTCAGACAGAGCCGGAATCTGCGGAGCCGGGGCGGCGCGGTATGCGTCGGCCGCCGGAGGATGCTCTTTTCCTTAAGGGATTAAAAATGACAGATCGCGATTTGAGAAGATTGAACAGAAGAGAGCTTCTTGAGCTTCTGATAGCTCTTGAGCAGGAAAACGAGGCGCTGAAGGAGCAGGTTCGGCGGCAGGAAGAACAGCTGCAGAGCCGCGAGATAGAGATCAGTGAGTTCGGGAGCCTTGCGGAAGCGGCGCTGGCATTGAATCAGGTGTTCGAATCGGCAGACAGAGCTGCGGCACAGTATCTGGAAAACATAAAGCGCCGCAGTGAACAGCAGAAGAGCGAATACGACCGGATAATTGCCGAGGCTGAGGAGAAGGTGCAGGAGCTCCTCCACGGGATGGAGCTGGACAGCCTGAAGAATCAGAGTGAACAGGATGAAGCAGAGTAAAGCGCTGAATGACCGCCCGAGCCTGTCCCAGCTGGAAGCGGAGCTTGTGCGGGAGAATTACAGAGGGAAATACAGAAGAACGCTGCGAAGCACGGTTTCGGTTCTGATCGTCACGGCGGCCGTTGTTGTGCTGCTGGCCTTTCTGATTTTCCCGGTGTTCAGAATCTACGGCAGCTCGATGGCGCCGACGATTAACGAGGGAGAAATCGTAGTTTCTCTCAAAGACAGCCGTTTTGAATGCGGCGATATCATAGTCCTATCATACAACAATAAACTGCTGGTCAAGCGTGTGATTGCCGGGCCCGGAGAATGGGTCGATATAGATAAGGACGGCAATGTGTATGTCAACGGTATGCTGATCGATGAACCGTATCTTACAGAAAAAGCATTCGGCGACTGCAACATTTCTCTCCCGTATCAGATAGCGGACGGACGCTACTTTGTCATGGGCGACAACAGGTCGACCAGTCAGGACAGCCGAAACAGTGTGGTCGGCTGCATTGCAGAGGAACAGATCGTAGGAAGAGCGATTTGCCGGCTGTGGCCTCTCAGCGAGTTGGGAGTGTTCAACCGGAAATAAAACCGCCGGAGATTGCGGATATGAATCTGAATTTGCAGAAAAAACTGAATACATTCAAGGGGGAGCACAGCAGCAGAAGCAGATGGCGTAAGATGGCTGTCCAACAGTGGCCGTTTAACACCAGTGATTACTATATACGCTATAATAACGGTACGTTCGACGCCTCTTATCAGAACGGCACAGCTGACCGATACGGTACTCTTGTTTGTGCATGGACGTCATCCGGCGCTGCCGAGACCGTTTCTCTCGGGAAAAACGGAACCTACTATCTGGTGGAAACACAGGCTCCCAAGGGCCATGTGTGCATGGAAGAGCCGCTGGTATTCAATGTTTCCTTCTCCGGCAACAGCCGCACGGCTACGGTCGTCCGGCATCCCGAGCTTGCTGCGGGAACGATCTTCAGCAGCTTGAATGTTCCCAACACTCCCTTGAAGGAGTATGAGCTGCCGCACACCGGTGGAATGGGAACGACACTCTTCACGGCATCCGGCGCACTGCTCATGGCAGGCGCTATGATGTATGGCTTCGGTGCGAGGCGCAAAAGAAAAGGGGGCGAAGCTTGATTTGACCTCCATCCACCGCGGCGAATATCTCTGCGCCCCGGCTGAAACCGCATACAGCACATCTATTCTAACCAAGAATAAAGAAAGGTAAAAAGACATGAAGAAAGTACTCGCATTTCTGATGGCTCTGACTCTCTGTCTCAGCCTGGGTGTCACTGCTTTTGCAGCGGACGCTAACACCACCACCATCACTGCTCCCAAGAATGAGCGCACTTATGAAGTGTATCAGATCTTTACCGGCGTACTGGAGGACGGCAAGCTCTCCGACATTCAGTGGGGTAAGAACGGCACCGGCACCGGTGCCGTCGCCGAAGAAACTCTGGATAAAATTGCCGAGCTGGAAAAGGCCGAAGATATCGCTGAATATGCTGATCTCAAGTCTAACCCCGTCGGCACCGTCACCAACGGCAGCTCCATCGAAGTGCCCAACGGCTACTACCTCATCAAGGACATTGGTCCGGTCAAGGAGGGCGAAGCCTATTCCCTGTATGTGATCGAGGTCGTCGGCCCTACCACGATCACTCCCAAGGACTCTGTTCCCGAAGTCGAAAAGGTCATCAAGGAAGGCGACGAGAAGGTCAATGTGAACGAGCGTTCCGTCGGCGATGTGATCGACTATGAGATCACCGGAACTGTGCCCACCAGGATCGCTGACTACAACACCTATTACTACAAGTTCACCGATACTCTCTCCACCGGCCTGACCTACAAGGAGGATATGAAGGTCACTGTGAACGGCGTGGATGTGACCAAATACTTCTCCATCAAACCCGAAGCCGCCGATAACGGCACTGTGATTACCGTCAGCATCAAGGATCTGAAGGCTCTTGCTCTGCTTGAGAATCCCGCCGTCGGCGCGATCACCGCTGACACCAAGGTCGTCCTTACCTACTCCGCTTTTCTGAACGAATCTGCCGTGATCGATGGCCCCAATGAGAACACCGTGGATCTGACCTACAACAACAACCCCAACGACAGCGGTAAGCCCGGCGAGACTCCTCCTCCCGAGAATCCCCCCGAGGATCCCAAGCCCGACCACCCCATCGGCAAGACCCCCAAGGACGAAGTGAAGACCTATGTTACCAAGCTGACTGTCAAGAAGACCGACGAAACCGGCAAGACTCTGACCGGCGCTGCCTTCAAGCTTACCGGCAACGGCGTTATCAAGACCAAGGTCACCGGCTCCAGGTTCGAAAAGACGCCCTACACCGCGAAGACTGGCGAGACCGTTCAGGAAGGCACCTATTACAAGCTCGCGAACGGCAAGTACACCACCACTGTTCCCACTGATAAAACCGCAAGTGAGTATGAGTCTGCTGAGGATACCTACGTTTGCGTTGATTACACCAAGTGGGTCGAAAAGACTGCTGAAGTTTCTCCGGAAGCCTATGTGGATAAGAACGGCAAGCTGGAGTTCACCGGCATCGGCGCCGGTGAGTATACTCTCACGGAGACCGTTACTCCTTCCGGCTATAACACGGTTGCTCCCATCAAGGTAACTGTTGAATTCGATGAGGAAACCGGGAAATTCTACATCAAGGAGCAGGCCGAGGTGAAGGAAGAGGACGGCAAGGTCGATCCTGCTTCTATGACCATGGAGATCACCGTTGTTAACAAGGCCGGCACCAATCTGCCCGAGACCGGCGGCATCGGCACCAAGCTGTTCTACATCTTCGGCGGCATTATGGTCATGGCTGCTGTCGTGTTCTACACCACCAATAAGCGCATGCGCGCGGAGGACTGATTTCAATCAGCCGCATCGGATATACTGCTGACAAAGGCGGCAGGGGAGAGAACTCTCTCTCCCCTGCCTACAGCATTGAGGAGAGCCCTGTGAAAAAGAAAAAAAGATTTTCAGATTATATTTTTGCTCTCATCTTCCTAGCAGGGCTGTCCTTACTGCTGTATCCTACCTTCTCTAATTATTGGAATTCCCTGCATTCGACTCAGGTGATTGCCAACTATTCCGAACGGGTGGTTGGCATGGAAAAAGACACCATGGCTCGGATGCGACAGGAAGCGGAGGAATACAACGCTGCCGTTGCCCTTTACGGCAGAGCACGCCTGCTCACCGATGAGGAAAGGCTCAGCTATCTTTCCGTTCTGGATATTACCGGCACGGGGATCATCGGCTATATTCAAATCGACTCGCTGGGCGTGAACCTTCCCATCTACCATGGAACGGACGAAGGCGTTCTGCAGATCGCCGCAGGGCATGTAGAATGGTCCAGCCTCCCCGTCGGCGGCCCGAGTACCCACTGCGTACTTTCCGGCCACCGCGGACTCCCCAGCGCCAAGCTTTTCACCGATTTGGATCAGCTTCGCGAGGGAGATACCTTCGCTTTGGTCGTGCTGGATGAAATACTTACCTACGAGGTGGATCAGATCCGTATCGTCGAGCCTCACGAAGTGGGGGATCTGAGCGTTGAAGAGGGCAAGGATTACTGCACGTTGGTCACCTGTACGCCCTATGGCATCAACACGCACCGACTGCTTGTGAGGGGCCACCGGATCGAGAATGCCGAGTCGGCTGCCTCGGTCCGCATCACGGCGGAAGCGATTCAGATCGAGCCTCTGCTTGTTTCTTCCGTTCTGGCGGTTCCGGCATTGCTTCTGCTGCTGATTACCGTGATGGTCGGCGGAAAGAAAAAAGAGAAGCGTTCCGATCGGAGGGAGTAGATCTATGAGCAAAAAACTGAAGAGAATATCCGTCCTGTTTCTGAGCATTCTGCTGCTGTCTTCGCTCTTGCCTATGTCTGCACTTGCCTTGGGTGAGATCGAAACAGTGCATCCGGCAGAGCTGACCGTTCTGTATAAAGACGGCGCAAAACCGATTCCCGATGCCCGCTTCAGTCTTTATCGGGTCGCTGATGTGGATGCGTATTCTCACATGACTCTGACGGATGTTTTTGCGCCCTATGAGAACAGCGTTGCCGGGCTCTCTGCGCTGAACGACCTGCCGCAGGAGCAGTGGGTAACGCTTCCGACGACTCTTCGCCTCTATGTTCTCCGGGATCAGCTTCCCCGGACGGCGGAGGGTCGAACCGACGGCGAGGGACGGCTGGTATTCCCGAACCTCCGCGTTGGCCTGTATCTGATAACGGGCAGCCGGGTCACAACGGATGACTATTATACCTATACCTCCGTTCCATTTTTGGTTCTTCTGCCCGGGACGGATTCCGTGACCGGAGAATGGGATTACGAGGTCACGGCCGTTCCGAAGCATACGAAGGAATATGATCCGCCCGATGACGATGATGATTTTGTCACTCGTAAGGCACTGAAAAAGTGGGATGACCTTGGGTATGAAACCCTTCGCCCTGCTGAGATCACCGTTCAGCTGCTGAAAGACGGGGAAGTCTTTGATACGCAGGTACTGAATCAGGACAACAGCTGGCGCTGTGCCTGGGATAACCTTGATGCTGACTTCGAGTGGAATGTGGTCGAGGCTGATATGGAGGGGTACTCCGTCAGCATTGACCGCAGCGGCATTACCTTTGTGATCACCAACAAATATACGGTGCCTCTCACAGAGGATAATATCACGGTTCGCAAGCGTCTGACCGGTGAGAAGCCCCCTGCAGCCTCAACATTCTCTTTTATACTTACGGCGAAAGACGATTCTGCTCCCATGCCTGCCGAGAGTAACGGCAGCGAGAAGATCATCTCTGTTCTCGGTGCAGGCAGCGCCGGGTTCGGCGAGATCAGCTTCAGAAAAGCCGGGACCTATGTGTACACGGTCAGTGAAAGATTCGGCGGCATAGAGGGCTATACCTATGACAGCACTGTGTTTACCGTTACCTATGTGGTCACGGAACAGGATGGGGAGTTGTCCTCTGTCAGGACGATCAGAAATAGCACGGGATACGCCGTTCCGGAAATCGAGTTTTCAAACAATTATAAAAAGCCTCATGAAATTCTCCCCAAAACGGGTGTTCTCTGGTGGCCCGTTCCGCTTCTCCTATGTGCCGGACTTGCCTCTGTGATGATCGGTATTGCGGTTCGCCGCCGGAGATGTGACGAATGAAGAAAGGGAACGCTTTTATTCTCCTGGGGCTGCTGCTGATCGCAGCAGCCCTTGCTTTGACAGGCTTCAACCTGTGGGACAATCTAAGAGCCGGCAAAGCGGCCCGGGATATGCTTGAGCAGCTTGAGCCGCTTGTCTGCGACGATCCCGTTCCACCAACGGGTCAGAGCACCGGTGACAGCGATTCTCCCGATGAGATCGAGTATCCGGACTATGTGCTGAATCCGTGGATGGATATGCCGGTCAAGAAGATAAACGGTGAGAGCTATGTGGGGATTGTATCTGTGCCTGCGATCTCGTGCGAGCTTCCGGTTTACAGTCAGTGGACCTATGAGAACATGAAGAACGGCCCTTGCCGCTACACCGGAACGGCGTATCTTGATGACATGGTCATCTGCGGTCACAACAATAATATGCATTTCGGCGGTTTGAGAAACCTGAGTCAGGGAGACGAGGTGCTCTTTACCGACATGGACGGAAATATCTTCCGCTACCGTGTGCTGGAAATTGAGACGCTCGAGCCGGAGGCGATCACAGAAATGACCACCGGTGACTGGGATCTCACCCTCTTTACCTGTACTTATACCGGCGCGGCCAGAGTAACGGTTCGCTGCGCGAAAAGCTGAACCCGCCTCTGTACTGCTTCTGAAAAAACCACGCTGAAGAGTCTGCCTCCTCAGCGTGGTTTTTTATCTCGTATAAGGAAGAGAGCGGAAGATCCGTCCTTCGGTGTTTCCGCTTCAGCGCCTGCCGCCGCCACCGCCGGAGTGTCCTCCTCCGCCGTGACCCATGCCTCCGCCGAAGCCGCCGCTGCGTCCGCCGCCGAAGCCGCCGGAGTGACCGCCTCCGCCAAAGCCTCCGCCACCGTAACCGCCGCCGCCCCGGGGCGGTCTGCGGCTGTTGTCCCGGAAGAAGGAGCGGGCGATGCGGTTAAAGAGGAAGTAGTTCAGCAGGCCGCGTCCGCCGCCCCGACCGCCGGAATTGAGCAGAAGGAAAACGAGCAGCAGCAGAAGCAGTCCGCTGAAGCCGGAGCTGCGATATCCGGTGGAGGAATAGCTGCCGCCGTAGCTGCTCTGGGGAGCATAGGCCGTGCCGGAGGCGGGCTGAGAAACAGACTGAGAAACGCCGTAGTATTTCTCATACCAGCTGCCGAGGGCGGAGCTGAGCTTCCTTACCGCTTCGTCGTAATTGCCCCGGTCATAATCGTTCCAGAAGTAACGGTCAAGGGCGTCGTCAGCGTCAAAACTGCTCACGATCCCGGCACCTACAGCCAGCCAGCCCTTATTCTCCCGGGTGGCGAACAGCAGGAG
>JAGHSH010000287.1 GCA_018065965.1 Candidatus Apopatocola equi | reverse complement strand
TCTTCCGGCTTCCGCTGTGGGAAGAGGGGACTGCGCGGGGATTTGTTAAAGATAAAACAGAGGGCCGCTGCGCTGCGGCACTCTGCATTCATGACAAAGGGAAGAGTTAGCCGACGTTCACATCAATGCCCACTTCAGCGAAGTAGCGGGCAGCACCGGCGTGGAAGGGAACGGCAATGCCGTCGGTGGCGAAGTTCACATCCAGCTCAGCGCCCTTGCCGTGCAGCTCGGCGATGGCATCGGCGTTGTCGAAGACGGTCTTGACGATGGTGTAGGCCACATCGTCAGCCAGATCGGCGCGGGCAACCAGAGTAGCCTTGACGGTGATGGTCACGGCGTCCTCATCGAAACCGGCGTAGGTACCGGCGGGGATGGTCAGAGCGGCGTACCAGGGGCAGGCGTCCAGCAGCTTGGCCATGTGCTCGTCATCGATGGAGATGAGCTTCACGGGCTTGGCAGTGGCCAGGTCGGTGATGGCGGTGGTGGGAGCGCCGGCGCAGATGAAGGCGGCGTCGATCTTGCCGTCCTTGATGGACTCGGTGGAATCGCCGAAGGACTGGTACACGGGGGTGATGTCATCGAGAGTCAGGTCGTAAGCGGCCAGCACGTCGATGGTGTTGAAGTAGGTGCCGGAGCCCACGTCGCCGACGCAGACGCTCTTGCCCTTGAGATCGGCAATGGAGCTCACGTCAGGGTTGCAGGTGACGATCTGAACGGCCTCGGAGTAGAGAGCGCCCAGCACGCGGAAGGTATCGAGAGCGCCGTTCTCGGCGAAGGAGTTGGTGCCGAAGAAAGCGTAGGTGGAAACGTCGGACTGCACAAGAGCCAGATCGTACAGGCCCTGATCGATGCCGGTGATGTTGGCAGCGGTGCCGCCGGTGGAAACAACGTTGGTGGAAACGCCGGTGTTGGAGCCCACGTAGCCGGCCAGAACGCCGCCGAAGGCATAGTAGGTGCCGGCCTCGCCGCCGGTGCCCATGGTCAGGTTGGCGGTAACGTCAGCGGGGGCAGCATCAACGGTGGCAGCGTCAACGGGAGCGGCTTCGGCGGGAGCGGACTCCTGCTTGGCTTCCTCCTTCGTGCCGCCGCAGGCGCAGAGGCTGAGAATCAGGCACAGAGCCATGAGAAGAGAGATCGCTTTTTTCATTTTACTTTCCTCCTGTTCCCGGTTTTTTGAAGCCGGTTTACTTATGGGCTGCATTATAGACCATGAGAATTGAAATTGCAAGTGGTATTTTGCATATTTTTTTATATCTCTTGCAAAATTTGCTGTAAAAAAACGACAAAACGCCCTCTTGCACCGTAATTCTGCAAGAGGGCGCGAATAACTTGCGTGATCTGAGGGGGCTTTCACAACAGCCCGGGCGGATTCTGCGCTTTTTTACACAATGAGCTTCACGGCATGGGGCAGATTGTGGATCTCGCAGTAGGTGTGCGAGCCGCCGTCCTCGCCGTCCCGGGTCCAGGGCACGGCTTCCTCGAAGAAGAACTTGACATGGCTGGTCTGCAGGATCTGCATGGCGGCGCCGGTATAGGTCTGGTTGAGGATACCGTTGACGATGCCCGTCAGCTCGCTGACGGATTTGGGCGTGTGCACCAGAACCATCTCGAAAAGGCCGTCCGAAAGGGCCACCTTCCGCTTGTCCAGCTTGATCATGCCCGCCACGCTGGTGGAATTGCTGACCGCGCCGAAGATGAAATCATCCTCGATGGTGCCGCCCTCATATTCGATGCGGGTATGGTAGCTTTTGAGCTTGGGCAGCATACTCAGGCCGCTGAGGATATAGGCTGCCTTGCCCAGCGCGTTCTTCATTTCCTGATCGGTGGCATAGCTGACCTCGGTAAAAGCGCCGAAGGCCGCCACATAGGTGAAATAATTCTGCCAGTTCATCACGCCCACATCGTAGGGGATGGGGCGGCCGTTGAGTATGTCCTGCGCCGCAGCCATGGGTCTGCGCAGGGGCAGGTTCAGGGTGTTGGCCACATCGTTGGCGGTGCCCATGGGGATATAGCCCAGCATGGGGCGATCCTCCTCGGGGATGTCCATGAGCCCGGAGATGGTCTGCGAGAGGGTGCCGTCCCCGCCCAGACACACCAGCGTGCCGTAGTCGGGAGCGTTTTCCCGTACCAGCAGCGTGGTCTGCCGATTGGTGTAAAACACGGTGGGGTGATAGCCCGCCATGCAGAAGGCCTCGATCACCGTGCCCAGAGAGGCGGCGGAGGTGCTGCGGCCCGCAGCGGGGTTCACCAGAAACATAAGACTTTTTGCGTCCATAACTGCTCCTTTCCCGTTCTAAAACGAAACACGCCGCGACAACACTGCCGCGACGTGGATTCGGTTCGCTTTACTCCGCCAGAGCGTTGAACTTGGCGGCCATGTGGGACTTCTTGCGAGCCGCATTGTTCTTGTGAATCAGGCCCTTGGACACTGCGCGGTCGACAGACTTGACAGCGGCTTTATAGGCAACCTCAGCAGCGGCCTTATCAGACTCAGCTGCAGCGGCTTCAAACTTCTTAATGCTCGTCTTGAGCGCGGACTTATCGGCCTTATTGCGAGCAGTACGCACGCGAGCCACGAGAACTCTCTTAGCGGAAGACTTGATGTTAGCCATTCGGTACTGGCACCTCCTCCTATAAATCTTAGCAGTCTTATCAACCTGCGGAGTATCATTATACAGGGGTTTATCAAGAAATGCAAGCTCTTTTTACAGAAAAATTTCGTATTTTTTTGTCATTTTTGCAGAGACTGAAGAAAAAACAGGAAAGGATGATGCGCATGTCTCTCTCGCCCCGCACCGACCTGGCGCAGGAGGCCCACGCCCTGCGCAGCGCGGCGGACGCACCGGGCGTACAGTGCCGGGAGGAGGACGGGATCACCCGTCTCTGCATAGAAACGGAGGAGGCCGCCCGTCGTCTCGGCCTGCCGAAAGGGAATTATGTAAACCTGTCTCTGCAGCCGCTGCTCCGGCGGGAGGACGAGGCCTTTGAGGCGCTTTGCGCGCAGATCTCCGGGGAGCTGGCAGCGATGCTGCCCCGGGAGGGCTGCATTCTGGCGGCGGCGCTGGGCAATCCGGCCATGACGCCCGATGCGCTGGGCTCGCTGACGGCAGACAGCATTCTGGCGACCCGGCATCTTGGCGCTCTGCTGCCGGGCTTCCGCAGCGTATGCGTACTGCGCTGCGGGGTACTGGGCACCACGGGGTTGGAGAGCGCGGCGCTGGTGAAGGCAGCCGTCGGGGTCAGCGGCTGCACGGCAGTGATCGCCGTGGATGCTCTCTGCGCGGCAGACAGCGAGAAGCTCTGCGCGGCGGTGCAGCTCTCGGACAGCGGCATCGTACCCGGCAGCGGGGTGGGGAACTCCCGCATGGCCCTCAACCGGGATACCCTCGGCGTGCCGGTGATCTCTCTGGGCGTTCCCACGGTCATCGACGCCGGCAGTCTGGGCGGGAAAAGCGGTATGTTCGTTACCACCCGGGACATTGATCAGCGCCTTAAAAGCGCGGCAAAGCTGCTGGGCTACAGCATCAACATGGCGCTCCACCCTGGGCTCACCCCTGCCGACATCGACCTGCTGCTTTAATTTTTCCCCACGCGGTGGGAAATGGAGTTCAGCCCCCTCATTCTCTTTCTCGGCAGTAAGAGCTGGTAGCAGGTAGACGAAAGTAACCATTCGCATTAAGCAGCGGCAGCGGAAGTCCTCCCGGGATGTATAGAGGACTGAGGAAAGCTCCGAGGC
>JAGHSH010000166.1 GCA_018065965.1 Candidatus Apopatocola equi | reverse complement strand
GAGCGTATACAGGGGTCTCCACAGCAGCGGAAGATGGAGAATTGGCCTCCGGAGGCGGAATAGAAAGCCCGGTTTTCGGGTATCCTTGAAAAAGGAAAGAATTTCCGGAGAAAAAGGAGGCGGCAGCATGGTCAGGGGCGTTTCAAGAAGGGTCATCGTGGTGAAGAATCCCGATACGAGATATTTTGAGCAGGCGATCTTTATCCTGCGCAACGACGCCGCAGCCCGGGAGGGCGTCAGCGAGAAGGAGATCCTGCGGCAGGCCAGACGGGCCGCCCGGGATTATCTGCGGCGGGGAGAAAACCGCCCGGAGCGCCGGGGCGGGCTGCGGGGGCTGCTCTGCGTGTTGGCAGGAGCCGCGGCCACGGCAGGGGCGTGGTTCGCCGTACATCTGGCAGTATAAGACAAAACGAAAACAGCGGGAAACGGCCAAAGGCCGTTTCCCGCTGAGTCTGTCAAAAACAGTCAGTTTGCGAATTGCTGTATCAGTGCGTCTTGTAGTAATCGCGGACGTAATCGTAGTAGAAATCCTTGAGCACGGCGTTGCGCTCAATGGTGGCAGGGTCGGTGGGGCTGCCGGTGACGCGGGCGCCCCAGATGAAGCTGCCGCCGGGCAGGAAGGTGTCGGCAAAGTCCAGAAGCTTGTCCTTCAGCTCGGGAATGGGAATGGTGTTGTCAACGCCTTCCCAGCCGCCGTTGATGACCAGCTTACCGGTGTACTTCTTCTTGATGGCCTTCAGATCGTTGGTGGTCTGGGCAGGACCCCAGCCCTGAATGCCCATCTCAATCCAGTCGGGGATGAAGTCTTCGCAGCGGCCGCAGTCGTGGCGGTCGATGACCATGTTGTTTTCCTTGGCAATGTCGATGTGCTTCTGCTGCAGGGGACGGTAGAACTCCCGGTACATCTCGGGGGAGAAGAACGGGTAGTCCAGAGCGGCGTCATCATCCATCAGACCCAGCACCTCGGGATGGAGGTAGTAGATCTGCTTCTTGAGCACCTCCAGATAGAACTCGCTGACATAGCTGAGCATATCCTTGAGTGCCTCGGGCTCCTCATACATGGCCATCATGGTGGCCTCAAAGCCCATGAAGGAAACGGCGGTCAGCCAGTAATCACCGCCGCCCACGCGGAGAGCCTTGTTCTCCCGGTCGAAGTTCTTGGCCTGATCCATGTAGTATTTTTCCCAGTTGCGGTCGGAAACGTCAGGCTTCTTGATGTACTTTTCCCACTGCGTGATATCGGGCAGAATGTACTTGCCGGGGGCGGGCATGGCGCCCATGCCCATGGTGGGGCAGCCAACATATTCCACGCCGAAGGAGGTGATAATGGAGCCTTCGGGAGCGGACTGGGGGGTCAGCAGCTCCTCGGCCACGCCTTCGGAGTAAGGGTCATAGGCCGCAGAGGGGACGAACTCGGGAATCTCGCCGCGCATCAGACGGAGATAATTTTCTTTGGCGGACAGTGCCATGGTTTTTCCTCCTGTTATACTGTTTTTCTATGCGGAATGATCGCCCTTCACGGCAAATTGCCTGTTTTACCGGGTGAACTGCCGCAATTTGACAGTTCAATTATAAAACAATATGCAGAAAATGCAAGACATTATTTTTTAGAAATAAGAATTTTTTATGAGTCTGCTTCCCCTTCTCCGGCAGGGGAGACGGACTTGCACTTTTGAAGTACGGGTGGTATAATTTGGAAAACAACACTGTCAGGAGGGCAAACCATGATACTTTTCTTTTCCGGTACCGGCAACAGCCGCCATGCGGCGGAGCGGATCGCCGAAATATGCGGCGAAACGCTGCTGGATCTCACAGAGGTATTTCGCGGAGAACTGACCCCCGCGCTTTCGGAGGAGGAGCGGCTGATCATCGTCTGCCCCACCTATGCCTGGCGGATTCCCCATCTGCTCTCCGATTGGCTGGAGCAGGCCGAACTGCGGGAGGGAGCGGCGTGCTGGTTCGTGATGACCTGCGGCAGCGACATCGGCAGTGCGGCGGCGTATAACCGTCAGCTCTGCGAGAAGAAGGGGCTCCGGTACATGGGCACCCGGAAGGTCGTCATGCCGGAGAACTACATCACCATGTTCACCGCGCCCGAGGAGGCCGAGGCAAAACGCATCATCAGCCGCGCGCAGCCTGTTCTCCGCAAAGCGGGCGAGAACATTGCTGCCGGCGAGAGCTTTGAGGAGGAGCGCGTCGGCATCTTCAGCCGTGCCATGAGTGCGTGGGTCAATAAAGCCTTCTATCCTGCCGCCGTCAGCGACAAAGGCTATACGGTCACGGATAGCTGCATCGGCTGCGGAAAATGCGAGAAGCTCTGCCCCCTGAACAATATCCGCATGGAGAACGGCAGACCCGTCTGGCAGGGCAACTGCACCCAGTGCATGGCCTGCATCTGCCGCTGCCCTGCGGAGGCAATCGAATACGGCAGAAAGACCCGGGGCAAGCGGCGTTATCATCTGGACTGAGCCGCGGGAAGCGGGATTTGCATTTTCTGTCCCGCTGTGTTATACTGGCGTCCATCAATCGGAAAAGAGGCGGCCATGAAGAAAAGGAAAGGCCGGAAGCTCCTCCGGCTCCTCCTGCTGTTGGGGCTGCTGTGCGGGCTTCTGCTGGCGGATCAGCGCATACT
>JAGHSH010000045.1 GCA_018065965.1 Candidatus Apopatocola equi | reverse complement strand
GGCAGCCCTATACCGTGGGCGCACTGGTGCTGGCCAACTTCGGCAACAGCGGCTGCCTGACCGTCGGCGGCGACCACATCGGCCGCCGGATCGCCAAGCTGCAGCAGGAGGCGGAGCAGGGGAGCATCATCATCGTGATCGCCACGGACGCTCCTCTCAACGAGCGCCAGCTGGAGCGGGTGGCGGAGCGGAGCATGGTGGCTCTGGGCCGCACGGGTTCCTGCTGCGGAAACGGCAGCGGCGACATTGCTCTGGCCTTCTCCACCGGCAACCGCTATCCCCATTACAGCGAGCAGAAGATCCTCCCCAGCCGCTATTTCCACGATGCGGAGATCGACGATGTGTTTGAATGCGCCATCGAGGCCACCGAGGAGGCCATCATCTCCGCCCTCTACCATGCCGAAACCACCCGGGGCATCCGGGGCAATATAGTTCGGGGTCTGCGCGACTATCTCTGAGCAGACCGCAGAAAAACAGAAACAAAAGAACAAAAACGACCTGAAAGGAGAATCCGCATGAAAAGATGCATCGCAATCGTTCTTGCCCTGATCATGGCTTTCTCTCTCTGCGCCTGCGGAGGCAGCAGCGAGAAGAATGACACTCCCGCCGCAGAGGCTTCCCGGGTGCTGCACCTGGTTCCTGCCAATGTGACCACCAACCTTGACATTATGTCCAATACCTCCGACGAGGCCTCTCTGGTCGCCTCCGGCTCCATCTTCGAGCAGCTGGTCTCCGCCGATGCCGACTATAAGCCCGTGCCCGAGCTCTGCACCGGCTGGGATGTGAACGACGACTCCACCGAGTATGTCTATCACCTCCGCGAGGGCGTGAAGTTCCACAACGGCGAGACCATGACCGCCGAGGACGTTGTGGCCTCCATGAACCGCTGGATCGACGGCGTGGAAACCGCCGCCAACTTCACCGGCGGCGCTCACTTCGAGAAGGTGGATGACGCCACCGTCCGGATCGTGATGGAGCAGCCCTGCGCTTACCTCAACAACCTGATGGCCTCCTATGCCAACCGTCCCATCATCGTCCCCAAGAGCTGCATCGACAGCATCGGCGACACCGGACTGCTGACCGAGTTCATCGGCACCGGCCCCTACAAGCTGGCCGAGATCAAGGAGGATCAGTACATCCGTCTGGAGAAGAACCCCGACTACGTGCCCTACGGCACCCCCGGCGACTTCAGCGGCTGGGCCGGCTACAAGAGCGCTCCCATCGAGACCGTGGTCTTTGATCTGGTCGGCGATGAGTCCACCATCATCTCCGGTCTCCAGACCGGCCTGTACAATGCCTGCTCCGGCATCGGCTACGACTCCTTCGAGCTCTTCGCCGACAATGACGATTTTGACGTGACCACCTCCGATGCGGAGATGCCCATGATGATCTTCAACAAGAAGGCCGGTCTGGCCTCCGACGCCGCCTTCCGCCGGGGCATCAACGCCGCCCTCAACAGCGATGAGATGCTCTACGGCGCTTACGGCAGCCGCGATTTCTACACCCTCTGCTCCTCTTATATGTTCCCCTCTCAGGAGCTGTGGTACACCGAGGCCGGCAGCGAGTTCTACAATCAGGCCGACGCCGCCAAGGCGAAGGAGCTGCTGACCGAGGCGGGCTATGACTTCACCGAGCCCTTCAAGCTGCTGGTCGCCTCCGACAGCGCCGACTTCTACAACATGGCCGTGGTGGTCAAGGCGCAGCTGGAAGCCGCCGGCATCCCCTGCGAGCTGATGACCTACGACTGGTCCACCTTCGTGGAGATCCGCAACAACGAGCCCGAGAAGTACAATGCCTTCATCACCTCCTTCTCCCCCAAGACCGTCCCCTCCATGAACCTCTACCTGTCCACCGGCTGGGCCGGCTGGTGCACCGATGAGCGTATCCAGAATGACCTGACCGCCATCAACCTCTCCACTAACAGCGAGGAGGGCGCCGCCATCTGGGAGACTCTGCAGGAGTATATGTGGAGCGAGAATGTCCCCGTGGTCAACTTCGGCATCCAGAAGAGCTTCATGATCAACACTGCCGATGTGGAGAACCTGGGCTACATGGAGCGCATCGTGTACGTGAACGCCTCCTTCGCCGAGTAAGCGAGCGGAGAAAACGTCCTGTCAACATCGGGGCTGTGCGCCATTGCGGCCGCAGCCCCTCTGACTTATCTGCCAATGAAGAAGTATATCATCAAGCGCCTGCTCACCCTCATCCCGGTGCTGATTCTTGTCTCTCTGGTGATCTTCATGCTGGTGCACCTTACGCCCGGCGACCCGGCGGCCATGCTGCTGGGCGATCAGGCCAAGGATGCCGAGATTGCCGCCCTGCGGGAGAAAATGGGCTTCAATGACCCGCTGCCCGTCCAGTATTTCCGATGGTTGGGCGGCGTACTGCGGGGGGATCTGGGCGAGTCGGTGTTCATCAATGATTCCATGAGTCATATCCTGCTGGAGCATATGGGCCCCCCGCTGGCGCTCACCTGCTTTGCTTTGGTGCTGGCGGCGCTCTTTGCCGTGCCTCTGGGCATTCTGGCAGCCAAGAGCCGGGGCAGACTGCCCGATTCCATCGTGTCGGTCACCTCCATGGTGGGCATCTCCATGCCCAGCTTTCTGCTGGGTCTGCTGCTCATCCTGCTCTTTGCCGTGAAGCTCAAGTGGCTTCCCGCCTCGGGCTATGTGCCCATTTCCCAGGGCTGGGGCAAGCATCTGAAGTACCTGACCATGCCCGCCATCGCGCTGGGCTTCATCGAGTCGGGACTGATGATCCGCATGACCCGCTCCGCCATGCTGGAGGTGCTGGACAGCGACTATATCCGCGCTGCCCGGGCCAAGGGCGTGTCGCTCTTCACCCTCTTCACCAAGCACGCCCTGCGCAATGCCCTCATCCCCATCGTCACGGTCATCGGCCAGAGCTTTATGGTGCTGCTGGCCGGCGCTACGGTGGTGGAGACGGTTTTCAACATTCCCGGTCTGGGTCAGCTGACGGTCAACTCCGTGCTGCGCCGGGACTATGAGGTCATTCAGGCCATCGTGCTTCTCATCAGCGTGACCATGTGCTCATCAGCCTGATCATCGATCTGCTCTACGGAGCCATCGACCCCCGGGCCCGTGTGGACAACGCCGGAAAGTGAGGGAAGATATGACAAACGAACAGATCAGACAGGAGCGGGAGGTCATCAAGCGCCGCCTGCAGAAGGAGCACCGGCAGCTGACGGTGCGGAAGTTCCTGCGCAACAAGCTGGCCATGATCGGCTCCATCATTACGCTGAGCATGATCACGCTGGCACTGCTTGCCCCGGTGCTCTTCCCCGAAGGGCCGCTGGTGACCAGCGTGTTTGAGCGCCTGACCAGGCCCGGCGTGAACGGTTATCTGCTGGGAGCCGACAATCTGGGCCGCAGCGTGCTGGTGCGGCTGCTTTACGGAGCCCGGATCTCTCTGGGCATCGGCGCGGGCGTGGGTCTGCTGAGTATGCTCTTCGGCATGGTGCTGGGACTTTATGCCTGCTACTATCCCAAACTGGATAATGTGATCATGCGCGTGTGCGACGCCCTCAGCGCCATTCCTTCCACCCTTCTTGCCATCGCCATGGTGGCCATGCTGGGCGGCGGCATCGGCAACCTGATCCTCTCCCTGACCGTGGTCAGCGTGCCGCGAGTGGCCAGAGTGGCCCGCTCCAGTGCCCTTGTGGTCAAGGAGCAGACCTATATCGAGGCCATGCGCTCTCTGGGCGCCAGCGACAGCCGCATCATCTGGCTGCACATTGCCCCCAATATCCTCTCCCCCGTGGTGGTGCAGGCCAGCTATATCTTTGCCAATGCCATCATCACCGAGGCGGCGCTGAGCTTTCTGGGCGTGGGCGTTCCCCAGCCGGAGCCGAGCTGGGGCAACATCCTCTATGACGGCAAGGCCGTGATCCACAAGGCGTGGTGGATGATCGTCTATCCGGGCATCGCCACCGCCCTTACCGTGCTGGGTCTGAATATTTTCGGAGACGGTCTCCGGGATGTGCTGGACCCCCACACCAACTGAAGGGAGGAAGCAGACTGTGCCGAAAACCATTCTGGAAGTCGAGAATCTTGCAACCTCCTTTAAAACCGAGCGTGGCACCCTCAAGGCCGTGGACGGCGTATCCTTCCATGTGGACAAGGGCGAGATTCTCGGGCTGGTGGGCGAGAGCGGCTGCGGCAAAAGCGTGACCAGCCAGTCCATCATGCGTCTTTACGATGAAAAATATCTGGCCTCCTACGAGGGCAGCGTGCGCTTTGAGGGCAAGGAGCTGCTCTCCCTCAGCGAAAAGGAGATGCAGCGCATCCGCGGCAAGGACATTGCCATGGTCTTCCAGGACGCGCTCAGCTCCCTGACCCCGGTCTTTACGGTGGGTGCGCAGATCGTGGAGGCTCTGCAGATCCATCAGGGCATGAAGAAGGACGCGGCAAAGGAAAGAGCCGTGGAAATGCTCCGTCTGGTGGGCATCCCCAGCCCGGAGCAGCGCTTTTCCGCCTATCCCCACGAGCTCTCCGGCGGTATGCGCCAGCGGGTGATGATCGCCATCGCCCTCTGCTGCCAGCCCAAACTGCTCATTGCCGACGAGCCCACCACCGCCCTGGATGTGTCCATTCAGGCGCAGATCATGGATCTGATCGTGGAGCTCAACCGGTTACTGAATATGGG
>JAGHSH010000163.1 GCA_018065965.1 Candidatus Apopatocola equi | reverse complement strand
CCCTCGGCATAGAGCTCGTCCACATAGCTCTCATAATTATCGTAGAGCATTTCAGCCATGCCGGCGCACTGACTGCGCAGCTCCTGCAGACAGATGCTGCGGAGTGCTTCCGGATCCTCGGCCAGATCGGCAAGGGTCAGCACCTCGCCGGTCTCGGGATCGAAGGTTACGGCAGACCAGCCGGTGTAACCGTGAACGCCGCCGGAGTTGGGATATTCGGAGAAGAGGAAGCTGAGCACCGTGCCGTCGCCGCGCACGGTGGAGCAGTCCCGCTCATAGGCGCAGGGAACAAAGCTGTTGCCGTATTCGTCTACGCTGTGCTGGGCGTAATCCGCCGCCGCCACGGAGACATACCAGTCCAGTCCACTGCCCTCCTCGTCCGGGGAGCCGGTACGGAACTGCTCTGCACGGCGGATAAGCTCCGCGTTGATGCGTCCCTGCTGCTGCTCCAGACCGGGCAGCTCCACCACGGGTATGCGGTTGCGATAGGTAAGCAGCAGGTCGTTGCTGCCCTCGGCCAGATAGTTCTTCAGCTCGTCTTTATAGCTGACCTTCACACGCTGGCTCTGTTCCTGCGGGGTGATGGGCGGCTCCGTAGGCTCCGGCGTGGGCTCGGGGGTCATCACCGGCGGCGCGGTTCGCTCTGCCGCGGCTTCTTCCCCCGCTTCGGAACGCTCGGCGCAGCCGCAGAGCAGCAGGGTCAAGAGGAGCAGCAGCGCTGCGAAAGTCCTGTATAGTACCTTTTTATTCATCAACTGTTTCACCCTTTGCTACGATGCAGGTGGGACCCTGCAGCAGAAGCTCACAGATCCTGCCCTGTTCCCGGATAACATCCACAGTCAGAGTGCCGCCGTCGGACTCCAGACGGACACCTCTGCCAGCGGAGAGACCCCGGGCGGTCAGAACACTTACGGTGCTGCCGCAGCCGGTACCGCAGGCGAGGGTGAAGTCCTCCACGCCCCGCTCGAAGGTGCGTACCCGGTAGTGCTCCTCGCCCAGCTTCTTCACGAATGTCACATTTGCGCCCTTGGGGAAGGCGGCGCTCCAACGGAGACGGCGGCCCAGCTCCCGGAGCGTGTCGGTCTCCATGCTGTCCCAATCCTCCATCTGAACGACCGCATGGGGCAGACCGGGGGAGCCGAGCTCCGCATATCCGCAGTCATAGCCCTCCGATTTCCGGTGAGGTTCCAGCACGGTGGGGAGATTCAGGTGGACGCGGTATTCCCGCTCCGTGATCCTCTCGGCGGTCACAAGCCCTGCGGTGGTTTCAATGCGCTGATGCAGGCCGGAGAGCCCGGTCTCATAGCCGTAGCGGGCAATGCAGCGGGCGCCGTTGCCGCACATTTCACCCACAGTCCCGTCAGAGTTGAAAAAGCGCATACGGAAATCGGCCGTGTCGGATTCTTCCACCGCCATCAGTCCGTCGGCACCGATGGAGAGGCGGCGGGAACAGTATTTTTTCGCCAGCTCTGCAAGTTCCTCCTCCGTGCGCTTTTCCGTTCGGTTATCTATAATGATGAAGTCGTTTCCGCAGCCCTGCATTTTCCAGAATTTCATAAGGGCCTCCTTCTGAGCAGTTTACTGTATTTTATCATACTCTTTGTAGGCTGACAAGGGCGGATTTGTTCCCGACGAACTTGACAGAAGATTAAAAAAGAGGTACAATTGGTCATTATTTGAAAGGGTGATAACCGCCGGATGACAGAAATTGTTTTTCGCTGTATCTGCATTTTTTTGCTTTCCTATGCTCTGGGCAACCCCAACGGAGCCATTATCGTCTCTAAGGCCATCTACCGAAAGGATGTACGCACGGTGGGCAGCGGCAACGGAGGACTGACAAACTTTATGCGCTGCTTTGGTAAAAAAGCAGCGCCGCTGGTGCTGCTGGTGGATGTCGCCAAGGGTGTGCTGGCTGCCCTGCTGGGCGGACTGATCGCCGCCTCGGTGACGGACTGCGCACTCGGACAGGCACTGGGGCTCTTCTCGGTCGTACTGGGACATTGCTTCCCGCTGCTCTACCGCTTCCACGGCGGCAAGGGCGTCCTGGCCGCTGTCTCCGGCCTGATGGTTCTGGACTGGCGGCTGGGACTGTCGCTGTTGGGGTTCTTCCTGCTCGTTGTCGCCGTCAGCCGCTATGTTTCTCTGGGCAGCGTGCTGAGCGCCCTCAGTGTGGGGCCCGCCGCTCACTTCCTCCAGAACAATCCTGCCGTTACGCTGTTCTGCTGCCTCACGGGAGCGCTGGTGGTCTTTATGCACAGGGGCAATATTGCCCGTTTGCTGCAGGGCAGGGAAAATAAATTTTCTCTCCGGGCATAATGTACTCCACTCCGGGCATAATGAATGAGAAAAAGCTTGTCTGGAGGAAGGCTCATGAAGAATCTGTTCGTTTTTCTTTGCGTGGCGGCGCTGCTGACCGGCTCTCTGGTGGGCTGCAACCGGGATGAACCAAAGCCCGCGCCCACCTCGACGCCCAATGCAGTCATGACCCCCGATTCCATGCCCGACCCCGCTGACGGGGTGGTGGAGGACGATGACGGGATCATCACCGGGAAGGACAGCACCGGGAACTGAGGAAGAGCTGCCGTCCTGCTTTTTGCGGGATGGCAGCTCATTCTTATACACTTCGATATAGTGCGACATAAAGACAAATGTATTTTTGTTGTTTTTCCCCATTGTAACGGGAAGAAAGAAATGGTACAATCACAAAAAACAAAACAGGAGAGGGTAATTACAATATGTATGCAGATTCTTATTTTGACCGTTTTGTTCTCCCAGAGGATCTGAGTGAAGCGCTCAGGCGCTGTAAATGGATCTGCTATCCGGAAACCAAGGAGCAACTGGAGGAGATGAGCTTCGGCCCCACCCACACCTCCATGTACAATGTGTCCTATCCCATCAAGGGTCTGGGTGTTGTCAAGGAAGCAGAGGTAGCCCGCTGCAAAAACGGCACCGTGGTTAATTTCATGGAGGATTATATGCGCCGCCGTGACCCCGACTGCATGAAAATCGGCGATGATCTTCCCTCCGATAAGCCCCGTTTCCGGGATGTCTACGGCTATGAGTTTGCCGATGTGCGCCGGGAGACCATGGAATGGTTTGCCGAGCAGTCTCTCATCCTGCTGCCCTTCCGCGCAGGCGGACGCTACTACGGGTATGACAGCCTGATGATCTGCCCGACCAATGCGGCCTTCTTCGCCCTTTCCCTTGCCAATATGCAGGGCTTCTACAGCGCTCTTGACCTGCCGGAGAAGTTCGAACCCCGCGCCATCATCTATGTGGCGCCGCCCTTCCGCCAGACCCACTTTGCGGGCAAGCAGGTGGTCGTGCATCAGCGCAGCGAGACGCTCCATGAGGTGTTCTCCTTCAATCTCTATCCGGGGCCCTCTGCCAAGAAGGGCGTGTTTGCCATGCTGCTGGATATCGGTGAGCATGAGGGCTGGATCACCAACCATGCCAGTGCGGCCATGCTGGAATCGCCCTATGAGAACGAGGTCGTTTTCATGCATGAGGGTGCCAGCGGCGGCGGCAAGAGCGAGCTGCTGGAGGAGATCCACCGGGAGGATGACAGCCGCATTCTGCTGGGTACGGACATTACCAACGGTGAGACCTATTACCTGAACCTTTCCGAGACCTGCAAGATCCATCCCATTGCCGATGATATGGTGTTGGCGCACAAGGATATGCAGGATCCCGCCTCCGGCCATCTTATCATTGCCGATGCCGAAGAGGGCTGGTTCCTCCGTATGGACGGCGACAAGTATTACGGCAACAGCCCCATGCTGGAGCGTATCTCCATCCATCCCAGGGAGCCTTTGGAATTCTTCAACATGGACGGCATTCCCGGGGCCACCTGCCTCATCTGGGAACACTACATCGAATCGAACGGCAAGCCCTGCTCCAACCCCCGCATGATCGTGCCCCGCACCATGATCGACAATATCATCCCCGGCAACATCCCGCAGGAGGTCAATGTGCGATCCTTCGGCGTGCGGATGCCGCCCTCCACCCGGGAGAACCCCAGCTACGGCGTGATGGGTCTGGTGCAGGTGGTTCCCATCTCTCTGGCCTGGCTGTGGCGGCTGGTCTCTCCCCGAGGCTATAAGAATCCCTCCATTGCCGATACGGGCGATCTGACGGGCCTTAAGAGCGAGGGCGTCGGCTCCTACTGGCCCTTTACTACCGGCCGCCGGGTAACGCAGGCCAATCTGCTGCTGGAGCAGATGCGCTCCGCCCCCCAGACGCTGAACGTGCTTCTGCCCAACCAGCATATCGGCTCCCACCGTATCGGCTTTATGGGCGAGTGGCTGGCCCGCGAATATCTGGCCCGCCGCAACGGCCTGCTGCGGCAGAAGCATCTGGTGCCTGCCCGCTGCCCGCTCTTCGGCTTCGGCCTCTCCGAGATGAAGATCGACGGTCAGTTCCTGCGTCCCACCTTCCTGCGTCCCGAGCTTCAGAGCGGGCTCGGCTCC
>JAGHSH010000151.1 GCA_018065965.1 Candidatus Apopatocola equi | reverse complement strand
CACCCTCGACCCCCTGCTGGATGAGGCCGACCCCATCAGCGAGAGCTACACCTTTGAGGTCAGCTCCGCGGGGCTGGAGCGCGAGCTGAGAAAAGAGAGCCACTTCGCCTTTGCCCTCGGCAAAGAGGTGGAGGCCAAGCTCTATAAACCCCGTGAAGGCAGCAAGCTCTACCGGGGCATACTGAAGAACTATGAAAACGGAGCCGTGACGCTGGAGAGCGCCGGCGCGGATGTGCATTTTGAGAAGGAGGAGCTCGCGGCACTGCGGGTGATACTTGGCTGATGAAGAAGAGAACGAGAAGAAGGAACAGGCCCCCAACATGAACGCCGAATTTTTCCGGGCCATCGAGGATCTGGAAAAGGAAAAGGGCATCCCCTCCGGCTATATGCTGGAGAAGATCGAGCAGGCTCTGCTGGCCGCCTACAAGCGGGATAACCCCGACTGCGGCGAGAACGTGATCGTGGAGCTGGACGCCGAGCAGCAGAAGATCTCCATGTACGTCCGCATGGGCGTAGTGGAGCGTGTGGAGGATGTGTACGACGCCGCACTGGAGTTCGCACTGGACGAGGCCCAGAGCTACGATCCCAAGGCGGAGGTCGGCGGCTTCGTGAACGTCCCCGTGGAGACCAAGCAGTTCGGCCGCATCGCCGCGCAGGCTGCCAAGCAGGTCATCATTCAGGGCATCCGCGAGGCGGAGCGGGGCCGTACTTATGAGAATTTCACCTCCAAGGAGCATGAGATCCTGACCGGCATCGTTACCAAGATCGAAAACAGCGGCGCCGTGTCCATCAAGATCTCCTCCAACAGCGAATATACCGAAGCCATGCTGGGCTCCAACGAGCAGATCAAGACCGAGCAGCTCAAGGAGGGCGACCGCATCAAGGTTTATGTGGTGGAGGTTCGCAAGAACAACAAGGGGCCCCAGGTGCTTATCTCCCGCACGCACCCCGGCCTTGTGAAGCGGCTCTTCGAGCTGGAGGTGCCCGAGATTTTCGACGGCACCGTGGAGATCCGCTCCATCGCCCGCGAGGCCGGCAGCCGCACCAAGATGGCCGTCTGGTCTGCCGATCCCGCCGTGGATCCTATCGGCGCCTGCGTCGGCCCCAACGGCGGCCGCGTGGCCTCCATCGTCACCGAGCTGGGCGGCGAGAAGATCGACATCGTCAAGTATTCCGAGGATATGGCGCTCTTCATCGCCTCCGCCCTCTCTCCCGCCGAGGTCGTCAGCGTGGAGATGCTGGACGACGGCCGCAGTGCCAAAGTGGTGGTGCCCGACAGCCAGCTCTCTCTGGCCATCGGCAGAGAGGGTCAGAACGCCCGTCTGGCCGCCAAGCTCACCGGCTGCAAGATCGACATCAAGCCCGAATCGCAGCTGTAAGAGAAGGGCTGCGCCCCGGGGCGCAGCAGCACATAAGCAGGGGAGTGAGTATCGTGCCGAAGAAAATACCTGTCCGGCAATGTCTCGGCTGCCGGGAGCAGAAAGCGAAGAGTGAATTGCTGCGGGTAGTCCGTTCCCCGGAGGGAACGATCTCTCTGGACTTCCGGGGCAAGGCCTCCGGCCGGGGAGCCTACATCTGCCGCTCTGCGGAATGCCTGAAGAAGGCAGTGAAATCCCGCGCCCTGGAGCGGAGTCTCGAAACGCCCATTCCCGAGGAGATTTTTGCCCAGCTCTCCGCACAGATGGAGGCGGGCGATGGATAAGGCAAGGAGCTATCTGGCCTTTGCCCGCAGGGCCGGCCAGCTGGTGCTGGGAGAGGAACGCTGCGGCGAGGCCGCCGCGGCGGGCATACTGAAGCTGCTGCTGCTGGCCTCCGACGCCTCCGATAATGCACGCAGGCGGGCCGAGGGCTATACGGTGGGACACGGCTTTCCCCTCCGCTGGACGGACATTCCCAAGGAGGAGATCTGTGAGCTGCTGGGTGCGGGCGGCTGCGCCATGGTGGGCTTTACGGAGCGGGAGCTGGCGGCTGCGTTCGCCGGAGCTATGGCAGTCAATAACAGCGACTGGCAGGAAACTGCCGCGCTTCTGATACAGCGGAGGGAAAAGGCAGCGCGCCGGAAGGCAGCCCCCCGCAAGAACAAGACCAAAGGGGTAAAAGGAGGAATTGCGCATGGCGATTGAATTTAAGTACAGGATTCACGAGGTAGCCAAGGACTTTAACATGACCACCAAGCAGGTCAGCGAGATCTATACGAAGTATTTCGGCGCTCCCAAGAACCACATGCAGGTTCTCGAGCAGCGCGAGCTGGATGTAATCTTCGAGGTGCTCACCCAGAAGAATCAGATGGACAGCATTGCCGAGGTGTTTGCGCCCTCTCCCGCCAAGCCGGCGGAGAAGCCCGCCGTGCCGACCCCGCCCCAGAACGGCCAGAACCGTCAGCCGGGCAATGGCAGCGGCCAGAAGGACGTCCGCGCCTCCAACGGTCGGCGGCCCAACACCAACCAGCCCGGTCAGCCGGGCGGCAATAACGGCCAGAACCGCCAGCCCCAGAACGGGCAGAATCGGCAGCAGCCTCAGCAGCAGGCTCCCGCCCAGCCCAAGGCGCCGGAGAAGAGCGCTCCCCAGCCCCGTCAGGTGCCGGAGAAGCGTGTGGTGGACACCCGCGGCTCCACGGGCACCAACCTGTCCAAGTACGATGAGAAGTACGACAACATGGCCGGCGAGAAGGCCGCCAATATGCACCGGGGCAAGGAAAAGGTGCAGTCCAAGTCCAAGCAGCGCAATCAGTCCCAGTACTCCGGCGCCAAGAAGCGGCAGGAGGAGCGGGAGCGCGAGCAGCGCAAGCTGCTGGAGAAGGCCAAGGCCAAGCCCCTGACCGTTGCCATCCCCGAGGAGAACAACGTGGGCGAGCTGGCCTCCCGCATGAAGAAGACCGCTGTGGAGGTGGTCAAGCAGCTCATGAAGCTGGGCGTGATGGCCTCCATTTCCGACACCGTTGATTACGATACCGCCGCACTGGCGGCCATGGAGCTGGGCTGCAAGGTCGGGCGCGAGGTGGTCGTCACCGTGGAGGAGAAGCTCATCGACACCCATGAGGACAGCGAGGAGGAGCTGGTCTCCCGCGCTCCCGTCGTGGTGGTCATGGGTCACGTTGACCACGGCAAGACATCCCTGCTGGACCACATCCGCAACGCCAGCGTTGCCTCCGGCGAGGCCGGCGGCATCACCCAGGCCATCGGCGCTTACACCGTGGACATCAACGGTATGCCCGTTACCTTCCTGGATACCCCGGGTCATGAGGCGTTCACCACCATGCGCGCCCGCGGCGCCATGGTCACGGACGTAGCCATTCTGGTGGTTGCCGCCAACGACGGCATCATGCCCCAGACCATCGAGTCCATCAACCATGCCAAGGCCGCCAATATCCCCATTGTGGTGGCGGTGAACAAGATGG
>JAGHSH010000062.1 GCA_018065965.1 Candidatus Apopatocola equi | reverse complement strand
ACTCACGGGAGAGCAGGCTCACGCCCGTCATCTCCGCAGGCTGGGGAAGACCCATCAGCTCCAGCAGCGTGGGGCACAGGTCGCAGAGGCGGCCGTCCTGCAGTCTGCCGCCGCGCCCCACCAGAATCAGGGGCACGGGATTGGTGGTATGGGCCGTATCGGGGCTGCCGTCGGGGGAAAGGATATTGTCCGCGTTGCCGTGGTCGGCGGTGATGAGGGCCGTACCGCCCATTTCCCGAACCGCTTCCACGATAGTGCCCACGCAGGCGTCCACGGTTTCCACAGCCCGGATGACCGCATCCCGCACGGCGGTGTGACCCACCATGTCGCAGTTGGCCAGATTGCAGATCACCGCGTCGTATTTTCCGCTGCGGATGCGTGCGGCGCACTCCTCAGCCACCTTGCAGCCGCTCATCTCGGGGATCAGGTCATAGGTAGCATAGTCCCGGGGCGATGGGATCAGGCAGCGATCCTCCAGGGCATAGGGCTCCTCCCGGCCGCCGTTGAAGAAGAAGGTCACATGGGCATACTTCTCCGTTTCGGCAATGCGCAGCTGGGTCAGCCCCGCCTGAGAGAGCACCTGCCCGAAGGTCTGGTCGATCTCCTCCGGCGGGAAGGCAATGCTCACGTTCCGCAGGGATGCATCATACTCGGTGGTGCAGACATAGTGCAGGGGGAAGAAGCCCTCCCGGCGCTCGAAGGGCGCAAACTCCTCGTCCGTCAGGGCGTGGGACAGCTCCCGGGCCCGGTCGGGACGGAAGTTCAGGAAGATCACGCTGTCATGGGGACGGATCATGCCGCCGCGGTCGCACACCGTGGGCTCCATGAACTCATCGGTCACCCCGGCGTCATAGCTGTTCTGCACAGCCTGCACGGGATCGGGATTCTGCACGCCCTCGCCGCAGACGATGGCGTTATAGCCCCGCTCCACCCGCTCGTAGCGCTTGTCCCGGTCCATGCCGTAGAACCGGCCCTGCAGGGTGGCGAGAGAGCCGTAATCCAGTTCCCGCATCTTCGCCAGCAGCTCCTCCACATAGCCCTTGCCGGTGGTGGGGCCCACATCGCGGCCGTCCAGCAGCGCATGGACATAGCAGCGGCTCACGCCGCGCTGCTTAGCCATTTTCAGCAGGGCATAGAGATGGGTGTTGTGGCTGTGAACGCCGCCGTCGGACAGCAGGCCGATGATATGGAGGGCATGGCCGCCCTCCCGGGCCTCGTCCATGGCCGCGGCATAGGCTTTGTTCTCAAAGAAGGCGCCGGTCTCGATGGCCTGCGAGATCTTCGGCAGATCCTGAAAGATCACCCGGCCTGCGCCGATATTGGTGTGTCCCACCTCGCTGTTGCCCATCTGACCCACGGGAAGACCCACGTCCAGACCGCTGGCGGAAAGCTGAGAATGGGGACAGGCGGCAAAAAGGCCGTCCAGCACGGGCGTTTTTGCCTGAGAGATGGCGTTGGCCTCCCCGGCGGGAGCGAGGCCGAAGCCGTCCAGAATCAGAAGTACGGCTGGTTTCTTCATCTTTTTCTTTACTCCTTGCAGCCCTCGGTGATAATAGCGGCAAAGTCAGCCGCCGTCAGAGATGCGCCGCCGATGAGACCGCCGTCGATATCGTTCTGTGCCAGCAGCTCGGCGCAGTTCCCGGCGTTCATGGAGCCGCCGTAGAGGATGGACACCTTCCGGCTGACAAGTGCGCCGTAATCCCGGCGCAGCAGCTCCCGGAGGTTGAAACAGACCTCCTGCGCCTGCGCCGCCGTGGCGGTAACGCCGGTGCCGATGGCCCACACGGGCTCATAGGCGATGACCACGCTGCGGATCTGCTCGTCGCTGAGACCGTGGATGGCGGCCTTGAGCTGATAGGCAATGTGCTCCATGGTCAGGCCTCTCCGGCGCTGCTCCGCCGTTTCGCCCACGCAGAGGATGGGGGTGATGCCGTTCTCCAGCAGCTTCAGCAGCTTTTCATGCACCTGCTCGTCGGTCTCACCGTTGTACTGCCGCCGCTCGCTGTGGCCGATGATGCAGTACTGGGCGCCGGCGTCCTTGAGCATCTCCGCAGAGACCTCGCCGGTGTGCGCGCCCATGTCGAACTCGCTGACATTCTGCGCACCGGCGGAGACCCGGCGGAAGCGGGGGCTGCCCATGGCGCTCAGATGCGTGGCCGGCATGCAGAGCACCGCCGTGCAGCAGTGCTTGACGGGGGGCATCATCCGCTTCAGCTCCTCCACAAAGGTCTTGGTGCGGGAGGGGAGCATATTCATTTTCCAGTTGCCGGCAATATAGACCCGGCGATATTTTTTGTTCATGGGAGAGCCTTACTTGTCCAGCAGGCAGGCCACGCCGGGCAGCTCCTTGCCCTCCATGAATTCCAGAGAAGCGCCGCCGCCGGTGGACACGTGCGTCACCTTGTCCTCCAGACCCAGCTTCTCGATGGCAGAGGCGCTGTCGCCGCCGCCGATCACGGTCACGCCGGGGCAGGCAGCCATGGCCTCGGCCACAGCCTTGGTACCGGCAGCAAAGCGGTCAAATTCAAAAACGCCCATGGGGCCGTTCCACACCACGGTGCCGGCGTTCTTCACGATCTCGGCAAACTTCGCGGCAGTGGCGGGGCCGATGTCCAGTCCCATCCAGTCAGCGGGAATGGCGTCGTTGGCCACGACCTTGCTCTGAGCCTCGGCATCGTACTTGTCCGCCACCACGTGATCCACGGGCAGGACGATGCGCTCACCGGCCTGCGCCAGCATATCCCGGCAGTAGTCGAGCTTGCTCTCGTCCAGCAGAGAGGTGCCGATCTCATAGCCCTGCGCCTTGAGGAAGGTGTAGGCCATGCCGCCGCCGATGATGAGGGTATCGGCCTTCTTCAGCAGGTTTTCGATGACGGCCAGCTTGTCGCCGATCTTGGCGCCGCCCAGCACGGCCACCAGAGGACGCTTCGGATCCTCGATCGCGCCGCCGATGGCGGTCAGCTCCTTCTCCACCAGGAAGCCGCAGTAGGCGGGCAGGTAGTCAGCCACACCGGCGGTGCTGGCATGGGCACGGTGCACAGCGCCGAAGGCGTCGGACACATAGACCTCGGCCAAAGAGGCCAGAGCCTTGGAAAATTCGGGATCGTTCTTTTCTTCCCGGGGATCGAAGCGGGTGTTCTCCAGCAGGAGTACCTCGCCGCCCTTGAGGGCAGCGGCCTTGGCCTTGGCGTCCTCGCCGATGGTATCGGCGGCGAAGATGACCTTGCGGCCCAGCAGCTTCTCAAAGCACGCAGCCACGGGAGCAAGACTCAGCTCGCTCTTTACCTCTCCCTTGGGCTTGCCCAGATGGGAGCAGATGACCAGTGCGCAGTTCTGATCCAGCAGATACTGAATGGTAGGCAGCGCGGCGCGGATGCGCACATCACTGGTAACGGCGTGGGTCGTTTTGTCCTGAGGGACGTTGAAGTCGACGCGCAGCAGAACCTTCTTGCCCTGCAGCTCCACGTCGCGGATGCTCTTTTTCCTGTAATTCATGGAATGACCTCCCGAAAAAGTTGGAAATAGTTTCAGCCCTTTCATTGTATAACGCATTCGCCAAGAATGCAAGAGTGAAATGTGATGATTTTATGCAATTTTGTTCATATGATGGCCTTTTTCAGTCAAAATATGTATAGTTGCAAAATCCTGCGCTTTGGGTTAAAATAGAGAAAAAATCCGCTGTGTAAGGAGAAGTCTTTCATGACAAGCGATCGTATACTGTATATTGTGGTGCCCTGCTATAACGAGGAGGAGGCGCTGCCCCTCTCCGCCCCGGTGTTCCGGCAGAAGCTGGAGCAGCTCTGTCCGAAGGGTCGTATCGTGCTGGTGGATGACGGCTCCTCCGACAGCACCTGGCGCATCATCTCGGAGCTGCACGAGCGGGACGCGCACTTCAGCGGTCTGCGGCTGAAGCAGAACCGGGGGCATCAGAACGCCCTGACCGCCGGGCTGATGTGGAGCCGCTTCCGCTGCGATGCCGCCGTGAGCATCGATGCGGATCTGCAGGACGACATCAACGCCATGGACGGTATGTGGGCGGCCTATCTGGACGGGACGGACGTGGTCTGCGGCGTCCGTGCCAGCCGGGCCACGGACACCTTCCTCAAGCGCACCACCGCCCGGGGGTATTATACCCTCATGCGGCTGCTGGGCAGCGACCTCATCTATGACCATGCGGACTACCGGCTCATGGATACCGGCGCACTGGAGAAGCTCGCCCACTACCGGGAGGACGATCTGTTCCTGCGGGGGCTGGTGAAACGCATCGGCAGCCGGATCGAGACCGTTTCCTATGACCGCCGCGCCAGAGAAGCGGGCGAGAGCAAATATACCCTGAAGAAGATGCTGAAGCTGGCCATGAAGGGTTTTGTCTGCGGTCGGCTGAAGCCGCAGCCGGAGCCCCGCGGGGAACTGGATCCCTACATCGGGGAGGTGCTGCACTGTGAAAAGCTGTGAGCTGTGTCCCCGCCGCTGCGGCGCCGACCGGAGCATGGGCCGGGGCGTCTGCCGGGTTGGCGAAACCGTCCGGATCGCCCGGGCAGCCCCCCATTACGGGGAGGAGCCCTGCATCAGCGGCAGCCGGGGCAGCGGCGCGGTGTTCTTTGCGGGCTGCTCTCTGGGCTGCGTTTACTGCCAGAATTACCGGCTCTCCCGGGGGCTGGAGGGCAGTGAGGTCTCCGTGGAGCAGCTGGCGGACATTTTCCGGCGGCTGGAGGACGGCGGCGTACACAATCTGAATCTGGTCACCGGCACCCAGTTCGTGCCCCAGATCCTCTCCGCCCTGGAGCTGGCGAAGCCCTCCGTCCCCGTTGTGTGGAACTGCTCCGGCTATGAGACCGTGGAAACCGTCGAGGCGCTCGCCCCTTATATGAGCGTGTGGATGCCCGATTACAAATATGCTCTCTCCGAGCCCGCCGGACGCTATTCCCGCGCTCCGGACTACCCCGCCGTGGCTGCGGCCGCCATCCGCCGGATGGTGGAGCTGGCAGGCGGCACGGAAACGGACGAAGAGGGGCTGCTGCGCCGGGGCGTGATCATCCGGCATCTGGTGCTGCCCGGACAGGTGGAGAACTCCCGCCGGGTCATCCGCTGGGTGGATCGGGAGTTTCTGCCGGGGGAGGTGCTCTTCTCCCTGATGGCGCAGTACACCCCCTGCGGCAGTCTTGCCCGGTTCCCGGAGCTGCAGCGGACGCTGACGCAGGAGGAGTGGGACGCGGTGCTGGAGGAGCTGGAAAACAGCGGCATTGAGGACGGCTTCGTGCAGGAGCTCAGCGCCGCCGGGGAGGAGCAGATCCCGGCCTTTGACGGCACCGGCGTTTTCTGATCGCCGCAGCGCGCTGCCGCTTTTTCAGCCCCCCATTCTTTCTTGTCTTTTTCGTCAAACACATAAATAATGCGTCGCGGGCGGTGTAAGAAAGAAAACAAAACGGCCGCAGCAACAAGGCGATAGAGCGCGAGGACTTTTCTCGTCAAAAAACAAAGTTATTTGACGAATAAAAAACACCCGACCGGAGTCGGGTGTTTTTTTGCATATAAGTTATCAGTCGGACACGTAGGGAATGAGGGCGACCTGACGGGCACGCTTCACAGCCTCGGTGAGCAGACGCTGATGATAGGCGCAGGTGCCGGTGGTGCGGCGGGGCAGGATCTTGCTGCGCTCGCTCAGAAACTTCTTCAGCTTCACGGTGTCCTTGTAGTCAACGAACTCGGACTTATCCACGCAGAACTGGCAAACCTTCTTGCGCTTATGGGGCTTCTGGGACTTATCAAAAGCCATGGTTCAAAACTCCTTTCAATGTGTTCAGAACGGCAGTTCGCCGTCGGCATCGTCGATCTCCTGGAAGGACGAGGCCTGCTTCCTTGCGTTCTCGAAGCTGTCGCGGGACGGGGCGCGGTAGGTCTCGCTGCGGTTGTAATCGCCGCCGCGGCTGCCGTAATCGCCGCTGTCGTCGCGCCGCTTGCTCTCGCCGAAATAGACATTGTCTGCCACGACCTCGGCTGCTGTGCGCTTGTTGCCGTCCCGGTCGGTGTAATCCCGGATCTGGAGGCGGCCGCTGACGACGATCATGCTGCCCTTGGTGAAGTATTTGTTCACGAAGTCGGCAGTGGAACGCCAGGCGACACAATTGATGAAGTCGGTCTGCTTCTCACCGGAATCACGGTTGCCGTAATCCCGATCCACAGCTACGGAAAAAGAAGCCACATTGATCCCGCTGGTCGTGCTGCGCAGCTCGGGGTCACGGGTCAGCCTTCCCATAATGACGATGTGATTCAGCATAGGATTCCCTCCGCCTTATTCGTAGCGCAGGGTCACGAGGGAACGCATGACGGTTTCAGTGTTGCGAAGGATACGCTCCAGCTCGGCGGGGAACTCGGGGCCGGAGGTGAACTTCACCAGCACGTAATAGCCTTCGCCGATGTAGTTGATCTCGTAAGCGAGCTTGCGCTTGCCCCACTCCTCAACCGCATCGATGGTGCCGTTCTGCTCGATGAGGGTCTTGAACTTTTCAACGACGGCCTGCGTATCCTCTTCGCCCAGGTTGGGGTTGATGATATACAGGACTTCGTACTTTTCGCTGGTCTTAGCCATAGGTATTGGTCCTCCTTTTGGACTTTGGCCCCCTGCTTAGACGGGGAGCAAGGTGGAAATAGGGTAACTTACTTGAGCTCGACCTTGGCGCCGACAGCCTCGAGCTTGGCCTTGATCTCTTCGCCCTCTTCCTTGGAGACGGCTTCCTTCAGCTTGGCAGGCACGCCCTCGACAACGGCCTTGGCCTCGGCGAGACCCAGACCCAGGATGCCGCGGACTTCCTTGATGACCTTGATCTTCTCAGCGCCGAAGTCGGTCATGATGACGTCGAACTCGGTCTGAGCAGCAGCAGCGGGGGCGTCGCCGGCGGCGGGAGCAGCAGCGGCGGCAACGGCGGAAACGCCGAAGGTCTCGCAGATGGCGTCAACGAGCTCCTTGAGCTCCAGAACGGTGAGACCCTTGATCTCTTCGATCATAGCATTGATCTTTTCGCTAGCCATTAGATAATTCCTCCAAAAAAATAGATAGTGGTGCGGATTATTCCGCGGCGGGGGCTTCGACAGAGCCGCCCTTCTGTTCGACGACCTCGCCCAGAGCGACGGCCAGACCGCTGAGAATAGCGTTCAGAGAGCCGGCCAGCTTGGAATACAGGTCGCTGACGGAAGTCAGCGTGGCCAGATCGGCGATCTCGTTCTCAGAGAGGACGCCGCCGTACATGAACGCGGACTTCACGGCGAAGTTCTTGTTGAACTTCTTGGCTGCTTCGGTGAGGATGCGGATGGGGGCGATGGGGTCGCCCTCGGTGGTGGCCATGGCGGTGGTGCCGTGGAGCACGGAGTCCATGCCGTCGAGCTTGCACTCGTCCAGAGCAAAGCGCAGGAGAGTGTTCTTCACAACGGTGTACTCAATGCCTTCCTTGGACAGTTCGCGACGGAGAGCCGTGTCGTCAGCCACGTTGATGCCCTCGTAATTCACGATGACACCGCCCTGAGCCTTCTTCACGCGCTCGGCAAGAGCTGCCACGATGGCCTGCTTTTCGCTGAGTACCTTTGCGTTAGGCAAATGATTTCACCTCCGGGTGTTTTTTGCGCCCAAAAGAAAAACTCCCTGTCCAAGAAGACAGAGAGACACAAATCGGTTTCTTCGTGCCTTCCTCGGCGGGATTTACGGACAGTACATCCACCCGCTGTCTTTGGAGCGCACAGGTATTATAGCAGAAAACGCTGATTTGTCAAGAGAAAACTGCATTTTTTCCGAAGAAATCGCGGCGCTCCCCCGGACTGTACCGTGGGAAGCGCCGCGATGGCGGATATTACAGAATTTCTTTGACCTTCTTCACGATGCCCTCGGCGCTAAGACCGAACTCCTCCAGCAGCTTCGCGCCGGGGCCGGAGTGACCGAACTCATCGTTCACGCCCAGACGCGCCACCTTGGCGGGGCACTTTTCGGCGACAACGCTGCACACAGCCTCGCCCAGACCGCCGATGACGCTGTGCTCCTCGCAGGTAACGATCTTGCCGATCTCCTTGGCAGCGGCGATGACCAGCTCCTCGTCCAGGGGCTTGATGGTGCACATATCGATCACGCGGGCGCTGATGCCCTCGGCCTTCAGCAGCTCGGCGGCCCTGACGGCCTCCTGCACCATCAGGCCGGTGGCGATGATGGCCACGTCCTTGCCCTCCTGCAGCACCTTGCCCTTGCCGATCTCGAAATCGGCGCAGTCCTCATAGAGCTGCTCCACGGCCAGGCGGCCAAGGCGCATATACACGGGGCCCTCATGCTCGTAGGCAGCCTTCACGGCAGCCCTGGCCTCCGCATCGTCGCAGGGGCACATGACCACCATGCCGGGGATGGCGCGCATGAGCGCGAAGTCCTCGCAGCACTGGTGAGAAGCGCCGTCCTCGCCCACGGAGATGCCGCCGTGGGTGGCGCAGACCTTCACGTTCAGGTGGGGATAGCCCACGGTGTTGCGCAGCTGCTCAAAGGCGCGGCCTGCGGCGAACATGGCAAAGCTCTGGGCAAAGGGCACATAGCCCATGGTGCTCAGACCAGCCGCCACGCCGATCATGTCGGCCTCGGCAATGCCGATGTTGAAGTGGCGCTCGGGGAAGGCCTTCTTGAAGATGCCGCTCTTGGTGGCGCCGGCAAGGTCGGCGTCCAGAACCACGATGTCCTCATGCTCCGCGCCCAGGGCGGCAAGGGCATTGCCGCAGCTCTCGCGGGTCGCGATCTTTTTCTTCTCAGCCATTATTCCGCCTCCACTTCCGCCAGAGCGGCGCGCAGCTCGCTCATGGCCTGCTCATACTGTTCGTCGTTGGGCGCGGTGCCGTGCCAGCCCACCTGATTCTCCATAAAGCTCACGCCCTTGCCCTTGACGGTCTTGAGGACGATAACGGAGGGGCGGCCTTTTTCCGCCCGGGCGGCGGTGAGGGCAGCCTCGATCTGATCGAAATCGTGGCCGTCGATTTCCTGCACGAAGAAGCCGAAGGCGGCGAATTTCTCGGTGATGGGATAGGGGCTCATGACGTCGGAGATCGCGCCGTCGATCTGCAGATTGTTGTTGTCCACGACCATGCAGAGGTTGTCCAGTCCGTAATGGGCGGCCATCATGGCGGCCTCCCAGACCTGACCCTCCTCGATCTCGCCGTCACCCAGCAGGGTATAGACCCGCAGGCTCTTGCCCAGCTTCCTGGCGCCCAGCGCCATGCCGCAGGCCGTCGAAACACCCTGACCCAGAGAGCCGGTGGACATATCCACGCCGGGGGTCAGGTTCATGTTGGGATGACCCTGCAGGCGGGAGCCGATGCGGCGCAGCGTCAGGATCTCCTCCTCGGGGAAGAAGCCCCGCTCGACCAGTGCGCCGTAGAGGGCAGGGGCGCAGTGGCCCTTGGAGAGCACGAAGCGATCCCGGTCGGCCCAGCGGGGCTCGGCGGGGTTCACGTTCATCTCACGCAGATAGAGATAAGCCAGAAAATCGCTGCAGGAGAGGGAGCCGCCCGGATGGCCGCTCTTGGCGGCATGGGTGCCCTCGATGACCCGCATACGGATGCGGGCGGCGGCGGCCTGCAGGCTCTTGCGTTCTTCCTTAGTCATGGTCTTCCTCCTCGATATTGATGGCGATGTGCAGCTCATCCAGCTGCTTCTGCTCCACAACGGAGGGAGCGCCCATCATGATGTCCTGCGCGTTCTTGTTCATGGGGAAGGGAATGATCTCGCGGATGGAGGGCTCGCCGGCCAGCAGCATGACCATGCGGTCCACGCCCGGCGCGATGCCCGCGTGGGGAGGCGCACCGTAGCAGAAGGCATTGTACATGGCGGGGAACTTGGCCTTCACGTCCTCCTCGCCCAGACGCACCATCTCAAAGGCCTTGACCATGATCTCGGGATCGTGATTCCGCACGGCGCCGGAGGAAAGCTCCACACCGTTGCAGACCAGATCGTACTGATAGGCATAGATATCCAGCGGATCGACCTCGCCGCGCTCGGCCTTTTCCAGGATCTCCAGACCGCCGTTGGGCATGGAGAAGGGATTGTGGCAGAACTCCAGCTCGCCGGACTCCTCGCCGATCTCGAACATGGGGAAGTCCACGATCCAGCAGAACTCGTAACGCTCGGCGTCCATGTGGCCGGGTACCTGCGCACCGGCGGTCTTTACGCACACGCCCGCGCACTTGATGGCCTCGCCCCGCTCACCGGCGGCGATGAGGACCAGCGTGTTCTCCTTCACGCCCAGCTGCTCGCGCAGGGCAGCTTCCTTCCCGGTCAGGAACTTGGCAACGCCGCCCACCAGAGCGCCCTTGTCGTCCATGCGCACCCAGTAGGGCTTCTTGCCGCTCTGCACCTCGATGTCGGCGCAGAGCTTGTCGATCTGCTTGCGGGTCAGCTCGCACTTGTCCACCACGATGGCCTTGACGCACCTGGCGGCAAGGAACTGGTCAAACTCGGTACCGTGCGCCAGCTCGGTCATGTCCTGCACAAAGAGGTCTATGCGCAGATCGGGCTTGTCGCAGCCGTAACGCTCCATGGAATCGTTGTAGGCGATGCGGCGGAAGGGTGCGGCGCTGGCAATATCATAGGTGCCGTACTTGGCGAAGATGGGCGGCAGCACATCCTCGATGACGGCGAAAACATCCTCCTGAGAGGCAAAGGCCATTTCCATATCCAGCTGATAGAACTCGCCGGGGCTGCGGTCGCCGCGGGCGTCCTCATCGCGGAAGCAGGGGGCGATCTGGAAATAGCGGTCGAAGCCGGAGGTCATGAGCAGCTGCTTGAACTGCTGGGGAGCCTGCGGCAGCGCATAGAACTTGCCGGGGTGCTTGCGGGCAGGCACCAGATAGTCGCGGGCGCCCTCGGGAGAGGAGGCGGTGAGGATGGGGGTGGTAATCTCCATAAAGCCGTGGGCCATCATGGCCTGCCGGAGAGCGGCGACCACATTGCAGCGGAGGATGATATTCTGCTTGACGGCAGGGTTGCGGAGATCCAGATAGCGGTACTTCAGACGCTGGGTCTCGTCGGCCTCGCGGCTGCGGTTGATCTCGAAGGGCAGCTCATTGTGGCGGCAGCGGCCCAGCACCTCCACCTTGGCGGGGACGATCTCCACTTCGCCGGTGGCCTGCTTGGGGTTCTTGCTGGCGCGCTCGCGGACGGTGCCCTCCACGGCGATGGTGCTTTCCTTGGTGATGCCGCGGAAGACCTTCATCATTTCCTCGTTCTCTACGACCACCTGCGTGGTGCCGTAAAAGTCCCGAACCACCACAAAGGCAAAGTTATTGCCGACCTCGCGGACGTTCTCCATCCAGCCGGCAATGCGAACCTGCTTGCCTGCGTCAGCGAGCCGAAGCTCTCCGCAGGTATGGGTACGATTCTGTGTCATTTCTCCTGTATCCTTTCATCGGGGGCGACCCCGCATATTTGCACCCTATAATATAT
>JAGHSH010000125.1 GCA_018065965.1 Candidatus Apopatocola equi | reverse complement strand
CGTCCATGCGGAGAGCGACACCCCGGAGAAGATCACGGAGGCGCTGGACATCATCAGGGCCGAGGGCGAGCTCTGCGGCATCGTCCTTAAGCCCAACACCCGCGCCGAAGCGGCGCTGCCCTGGCTGGAGCGGGTGGACATGATCCTTGTCGTGACCGTGGAGCCCGGCTTCGGGGACAGAGCTTTATGGCCGACATGATGCCCAAGCTGAAGCAGCTTCGCACCTGGATCGACGAGCGCAACCCCGGCTGCCTGCTGGAGGTGGACGGCGGTGTGAACAAGGATACGGCGAAGATCTGCGCGGAAAACGGCGCGGATGTGCTGGTGGCCGGCTCTGCGGTGTTCAAGCAGAAGGGCCGCTATAAAGAGGCAGTGGACGCCCTGCGCTGAGAGCGGGACGCAATACCCATTCACAGCGCGAAAGGATAAGGCGATATGGCATCATTTTTTCCCGCTTCTCTGGAAAATCTAATCGACGGCTTTGCCTCCCTGCCCGGCATCGGACGCAAAAGCGCCCAGCGGCTGGCTTTTCACATCCTCTCTCAGCCCGGGGGGGAGGCGGAGCGTTTTGCCAAAGCGGTGCTGGAGGCCCGTGATAAGGTGCATTCCTGCCCCGTGTGCCAGAATCTGACGGAGGACGGCCTCTGCGCCGTGTGCGCCTCCGAAAACCGGGATCGGACTACGGTCTGCGTGGTCAGTGAGCCCAGGGATGTACTGAGCATTGAACGCAGCCGGGAATATAAGGGTCTTTACCATGTGCTCCACGGCTCCCTCTCTCCCATGAACCGCATCGGCCCCGACGATCTCCGCATCCGCGAGCTGCTGGAGCGGGTAGCCGAGGGCGGCATTCAGGAGGTCATCATGGCCACCAACCCCGATACCGAGGGCGACGCCACGGCCATGTATATCTCCAGACTTCTCCGTCCCTTTGACATCAGGGTGACCCGGCTGGGCTTCGGCGTGCCCGTGGGCAGCAACCTGGAATACGCCGATGACGCCACCCTCCTGCGCGCTCTGGAGGGACGGCGGGAAATGTAAGCGCAGGGAACAGTGCGTGCATATTTCGGACGGGTACGGCCCGTCCGTAGGTGCGTTTCGACTGCTTTTTCTCCCTGCGGTCTTTATACTGAAGCGTTGTACAAACCTGTGCGTCGGGGGCGAGGCCGCCCGGCGGCAGCATACATATCTATTTTTATTTCTATACAGGAGATTATTGCATGGCATCAAAACTGAAAATGATTCCGCTGGGAGGTCTGAACGAGATCGGGAAGAACCTCACGGTGTATGAGTACGGCAAGGACATTATCATTGTGGACTGCGGTATGGGCTTTCCCGACAATGATATGTACGGCGTGGACGTGGTCATCCCCGATGTGACCTATCTGGTGGAAAACCGCAGGCGCATCCGCGGCATCGTGCTGACCCACGGCCACGAGGATCACATCGGCGCCATCCCCTATGTGCTGGACAAGCTGGGCTTCCCGCCCATTTATTCCACCCCGCTGACTCAGGGACTGGTGGAGCTGAAGCTGCAGGAGAAGGGACTGCTGAACCGCGCCAAGCTCTTCACGGTGCAGCCGGGCGACACGGTGAGTCTGGGCTGCATGAGCGTGGAGTTCATCCACGTGAACCACTCCATTGCCGACAGTACGGCTCTGTGCATCCATACCCCCATCGGCAATGTGATCCACACCGGCGACTTCAAGATCGACGTGACCCCCGTGCAGGGCGAGATCGCCGACCTGACCCGCTTCGGTGAGCTTGGCAAGGAGGGCGTGCTGGCGCTGGCCATCGACTCCACCAACGTGGAGCGCAGCGGCTTCTCCGAGTCGGAGAGCCGGGTGGCCGACCGCTTTGACGGCCTCCTCAAGGACTGCCGCAAGCGCATTATCGTTACCACCTTCTCCAGCAACGTCCACCGGCTCTGCCAGCTCATCAAGCTGGCGCAGAAGTACAAGCGCCGGGTGGGCATTACCGGCCGGAGCATGGAAAATGTGGTGAAGATCTCCCAGAAGCTGGGCTATATGGATGTGCCCGACGGGGTGATCATGGATCTCAAGCAGCTTATCAAGCTGCCTCCGGAGAAGGTGCTGATCATCTGCACCGGCTCCCAGGGCGAGAATATGTCTGCTCTCTACCGCATGGCCTTCTCCGAGCATAAGCAGGTGGATGTGGGCAGCGGGGATCGGGTGATCCTCTCCGCCTCTGCCATTCCCGGCAACGAGACCACCATTACCAAGATCATCGACGAGCTGATGGGCAAGGGCGCGGAGGTGGTGTATGAGTCCGGCACGGCTCTGCACGTGACCGGCCATGCCTGTCAGGAGGAGCTGAAGCTCATCTATGCCCTGACCAAGCCCAAATACTTCATCCCCGTTCACGGCGAGCGCCATATGCTCCACAAGCACGCCCACATTGCCGAGAGCATGGGGCATGATCCTAAGGCTCTCTGCACCGGCGAGAACGGCTGCTGCATCGAAATGACCCAGAAGACCCTGCGGCTGGGCACGCCCGTGAGCGCGGGCATGGTGCTGGTGGACGGCATGGGCGTGGGCGAGGTCGGCTCCGTGGTGCTCCGGGACCGCAAGGTGCTGGCCGACGAGGGCATGATCGTGGTAGTGCTGACCCAGTCCGCGGAGGACGGCTCCCTCCTCACCGGGCCCGAGATCATCTCCCGGGGCTTCGTCTATGAGAAGG
>JAGHSH010000264.1 GCA_018065965.1 Candidatus Apopatocola equi | reverse complement strand
CCCCCCCCCCCCGCCCGCGGCCGCCCACCCCGGCGCCCCCCGCCCCCCCCCCGGGGGGCCCCCCCCCCGCGGCTCTGATACGCGCAGGAAAGGAGAAGGAGAAAAAATGGATAAAAAAGTACGCAATTCCCTTGTGTCCGGGGGGCTGGATGTGCCCACCGCCATCGGCGGCGCCTACGCCCTCAGCGGTCTTGTGGGAAGCTGGCCGGTCAGCGCACTGGACAGCATGGGGATCACCCTTTATTTCCCCGTTGGCAAGAAGAATGCCGAGCAGGCTTCTCTGCTGAAGGAGGCGCTGCCTACGGGCGCCAAGCTGAACTGGAGAGCCGTTCTCACGGTCAGGCTCAAGCGCAAGGCTTTTCTGGCTGATCCTCTGGGGCAGATCCGTTCCGTTACTGCCGCGCTGGATCGCTGCCGGATCGTGCCCGATGACGAGTGCCCCATCTGCCACAGGCCCTACTGTGACTGCGCCGCTCCCATCAGCGGCAACGGCCACAGCTACTCCCTCGTCCACACGCTCTGTCTGAAGGACAGGATCGCCGCTGCCGAAGAAAAGGCAGCGGACAACGCCCAGCGGGGCAGCTATCTGCTTGGCATTCTCGGCGCACTGCTGGGCATGATCGCGGGCTGTCTGCCCTCGGTGCTGACGATTCTCTTCACGCAGACCGTCTACGCTTTGCTGGTGGCACTGATCCCCATCGGCTCCTATTACGGCTACAAGCTGCTGGGCGGACGCATGAACAAAACGCCGCTGATCCTGAGCATTCTCTCCTCCGTTCTGGGTGTGTTCGTGCTGAATGTTCTGGTGGTCGCAGGCACGCTTGTAAAAGAAATCGGTTTTTCCCTCGTCGAGGCTTTCCCGGTCTCACTTTCCCTGATGACCGATCCGGAGTTTCGCTCACTCCTTGTGAGCGACAGCCTGACATATCTTCTCTTTGCCGCCCTCGGTCTCTTGTGGAGCTGGCGCTTCATCTCCCGCACAGCGGAGAGCAATGTTACCGATGCGGTGAAGCTGCTGGAGCTTGCCAAGCCCCTGCACCCCGCTGCCTTCGCCGAAGAGACGGAGGAGGCCTTCCTGTAAAGCTGAAAAAGGCTCGCTGCTGATTTTCCGGCAGCGAACCTTTTTTATATACGGAAAAGCAGAAAAGAGTTCGCTGCAAAACCGTTCCTCTTGCAGCGAACCCTTTTCATGTCTGTATTTTATTCGGCTTCGGCGTACTTCGCCAGTGCGGAGCTGTCCAGCTTCTCAAAGCGCTGCAGGAAGGGCAGCAGCTCCCGGGCGATCTCCCGCACGCCCCGGGCCGCGTCACTCTCGATGTTCAGCGGCAGCAGAGGATCGTGGAGAGAGAGGCGCAGCAAAAACCACCCGCTGCCCACGTTTACACGCACGCCCTCGTAATTCTCCGTCTCCGGTCTCCAGCCGGGGGCGGTTTTGGCATATTCGCCCAGCTCATCCAGCACCTGCTGCCCGTAGGCAGCAAAATCCGGAGCGGAAACATTCATGCGGAATTCCATGGCCTCCACGGGCTCGGCCAGACCGGTGAGCAGGCTCTCCAGACTGCCGCGCTTCACCAGCTCCGCCAGCAGACGGGTCATGAGATAGGCGCCGTCATCCAGGAAGTAGTTCTCCTTCAGTGCGCCGTGGCCGGAGGTCTCCATGGCCATCTGGCAGTCCTGTCCCTGCGCGTTGAGGCGGAGTCCCTCGTTGATCACGTTCCGGTAGCCCCGCTTGAAGCGGCGGTGGACGCCGCCCCGCCGGCGGATGAAAGCGGCAAGGCCGGTGGAGGTGATGGAATCGGTAACGATGGTGGTGCCGGGATGCTCAGAGAGGAGAATGGCCGCAAGGGCGGCGATGATACGGTTGCGGTTCAGCTCCGTACCGTCGGAGAGAACGGCTCCCGCCCGATCCACGTCCGTGTCAAAGATCACGCCCATGGCCGCCCCGCTCTGCAGCACGGCCTCCCGGATGCTCTCCATGGCGGTCTGATCCTCCGGGTTGGGAATGTGATTGGGGAAGCTGCCGTCCGGCTCCAGATAGCGGCTGCCCCGGGTATCCGCGCCCAGAGGCTCCAGCACCTCGGAGGCATAGAAGCCGCCCATGCCGTTGCCCGCATCCACCACGATGCGCAGCCCCGCAAAGGGCTTTTCCTTCCCCGTCCAGCTCACGAGCTTCTCCCGCAGCTGCGCGGCGTAAACGTCCATGAACTCGCCCCGCTCTGTCCGGGCGGGGGCAAGCTGCGTGTGCGCATCGGAAGCGGCCAGCGCCAGTATTTCCTTCACATCGCTGCTCTCCAGACCGCCCTCGGCGGTGAAGAACTTGAAGCCGTTGCGCTCCATGGGGAGATGGCTGGCCGTGGCCATCACGGAGGCGTCGAACTTCCAGCCCTCGGTGACGGTGGTCATAAACATGGCGGGGGTGGTGGCCTGCCCCATGTCGGTAACGCTCATGCCCTCGGCGGCAAGAGCCTGTCCCAGCGTGTGGAGCAGCTGCTCCCCGCTGAGACGGCAGTCTCTGCCCAGCGCCACCCGGCAGGGCCGGCCGTAGCGCCGATACAGCCACAGGGCAAAGCCCCGGCCGATGTCCCGGCAGGCCTGCTCCGTGAGATTCACGCTTTTGCCGCCCTCCACGGCGATAGCAACGCCGCGGATATCGCTGCCGTTCTGCAGTGCGGAATAATCCATGCTCGTATTCCTCCAGATATGATCTTTTTCTTTTTTCTCTTTATTCTTCCGGGAACATCTTTGCCAGCAGCTCCCCGTAGGGGCGCAGCCAGCGATAGCCGTCGGTCAGGATCTGCGGCAGCTCGCTTTTGAGCACATCCCCGCCGAAATCATGGGAGCACTCGATAAAAATGCTCTTTTTGTTGTACCAGGGGTTCAGAAGCTCCCCCACATCGCCCTTGGGGCGCTTGTACGCTTCCCCGCCCAGACGGAAGCGGCTCTGCCGCTTGAGACGACGGGCCAGACGCTCGGCGGCGGCTCTGTCCGCCTCCAGCACCTTTCTCCACTGCTCCATCTGTCCGGGATTGCCCCATACGCCCACGCCGTAGCTGTAATCCCCCGGGCCGATCTCAAACCAGAGACTCAGCTCCTCCGGCCAACTGACCGGGTGCAGGGAAAACCACATATGCTCCTTGTAGGGGCCTCTGCCGAAGAGGCGGCGGGCGTCCCGGTAGATGCGGGAAACATGCAGGCGCATATCCTCGCCGTAGGCCTCCGCCGTCAGGGCACAGGTCTCCCGCGCCAGCGCCTCGAAGGGTTCCTTGACAAGCTGCACGAACTGTGCCTTATGCTCCTCGAACCAGGGTCTCTCGTTATGGAACAGCAGTTCCCAGTAAAACGCCGAGGCTTCAGGGGTGAAGCCCGTAAACTTGATCGTTTCTTTCATAGCAGCTCCCGATAATACAGGCCGCCGGTGCGCTTTTCGCTGCTCCTGCGGCGAAGGTCATAATCCTCCAGGACTCTGCGGATCTCCGCGCCGCTCTCCCGGGTAAAGTAGAAGAGCAGGTAGTCAAAGCCGCGCAGATCCCGCTCGGCAATGTGCAGAGGCACGTTGTTGAGGAGGGTGGAATACTGTCTGCGGGTACACTCCACCGGGAAGGAAAGGCCGAGGCGGTCGGTGATCTGTCCCTCTCCGCCGCAGGCAGCGCAGCCGATATTGGCCTTCACCGGGCAGACGCGCCAGCGCATCAGCGGCAGGTAGCCATAGGCGAATATGCCTCGCTTCAGCGCTCCGCCCAGCGCCTTGGCCTTGCTCATGGCAAGCTCATAGGACAGCGCCGCAGATTTAAGACCCTGCTTTTCGTAGGCGCGGAGAGCCGTGCTGTTGAGGATATTCAGGCCGCAGCCCCCGTGTACCTCCAGCCCCAGCTCCCGTCCCAGACGGAGGGCATAGACATTATCGGCCACAATGCCGCGGAGTCCTGTGTCCCGCAGCTGCGTGAGCTGCTGCACAAAGGCGCTCTCGTCCTCGGGAAAAAGCACTGCAGGGGTCTCGCAGAGGAGCTTCTCTCCGTATTTTCTGATCAGCCCGGCATCGATCTCATGGGCCGGAAGGATGATCCTTTCAAAGGCGTCGTCGCAGACGATCTGTTCTTTCGTATGGAATCTCGCCCAGCGCTTCGGCTCGGCAGGGGCGGTATGGGGTGCGGACGCTTCCTCCTCCGCCTCCGTGAAGGGATACTGCTTCCCCACGCTCCGCCGCGCAAGAAGCTCCTCCAGCGCCCTGCGGCGGAGGGCATTGAGCGCAGAGGCCGGGAGCATAAGCCCCGGGGCGATATCCGCCGTGAAGCTGCGGGACAGGAAGGGTGTGCCGCCGCATTTGGTCAGGTTCTTCCGGGCGCTCTCGGTATCCGTGGGGCGGCTGATCGCCTGCTGGGGCTGCTCACCGCTGACGGTGACGCTGCAGACCCCGTCGGAGACCGTCAGAGCAGAGCCGTCTGCATCCGCCCGGAAGGCGAAGTCCACGCCCACTGCGCTGCGCTCGGCCTTATAGAGATTCTGCAGCTCCTTATAGACCTTCTCCGCTCCGGTCACGTCCTCCTTGGTGCGGAAGCCGAACATATCCCGATCCCGCTTCCCCATCAGGTAGCCGTCCGTGAAGCCGCTGCGGGAAAAGACGCTGCGCAGCTGCTGCTCGTCATAGGGCTCTCCCGCCCGGGCCAGACGGCAGGCGGTCACGGCGGCGGCCACATATTCCGGCCGCTTCATGCGTCCCTCGATCTTCAGAGAGGTAACGCCCGCCTCCTCCAGCTCTCCGATATGGGACATGAGGCTCATATCCTTCAGGGAAAGGACATTATGATTTTTTCCGCACTGCCAGTCCAGACGGCAGGGCTGCGCACATAAACCGCGGTTGCCGCTGCGCCCGCCGATCATGGCAGAGAGATAGCACGCGCCGCTGACGGACATACAGTGTGCCCCGTGGACAAAGGCTTCCGCCGCCGTTTCCGGGGAAATGGCGCTGCAGATGGCCTCCATCTCGCCAAGGGTCAGCTCTCTGGCCAGCATGATGCTCTGAAAGCCCAGCCGCTCCAGCTCCAGCGCGCCGCTGACATTGTGTACCACGGTCTGGGTGGAGGAAAAGCGCGTGAGGGTCGGGTAGTGCCGCTTACAGTAGTCCAGCACCGAAAGATCCTGAATGATCAACGCGTCACAGCCGGCCTCCGCCACCTGTGCAAGCGTGGCGGCAAGGGCGTCCTTCTCCTCGTCCATCACAAGGGTGTTGACGGTCACATAGACCCGCACGCCCCGGCCGTGGCAGTAGTTCACCGCCTGGGAGAGCGCCTCACCGTCAAAGTTGGCGGCATTCCGCCGGGCATTGAAGCTCCCCGCTCCCAGATATACCGCATCCGCTCCGCAGCGCACCGCCGCATAGAGCTGCTCCATAGCCCCCGCAGGAGCCATGATCTCCGCCCGTTCCGCTCTCCTCATGGTCATTGCCTCTTTTCAGTCACAGATATTTTTATTCTACTCCTCTTCGCCAAATTCTGCAAGTAGCTAACTTTCTGCAAAAAATGCTGTTTTTTCCCGGAAGCTGTGCTATAATGGTGGGGATTTTCGGAAAGGAAGGTAATTCCGGTTGAAGAAGCGACAGATCCTCTTTCTCCTTCTTTTTCTTTTTCCGCTCTGTCTGAGCGTCCGCGCAGCCGACGAAGCCCGCTGCGTGAACAACGCCTGCGATATGCGCATCTACGGCGAGCGGGCCGACACCCTGCTGGACGGCAATCTCCGCAGCCACAGCAAGCTGCACAAGGGCACTGAGCTGACGGTGAACAGCAGCGAGCTTATCGGCGGGCTTTATCTGGAATTTTCCGCCGCACCCGGAGAATATACCCTCCGCGCCGGGGATCAGACCCGCAAATGCGGTCAGAGCGGCTTTCTGCACCAGTACATCGGCGAGCTGAACTGCTATTCCCTGACGCTGCGTTTTCAGGGCGAGGGGATCCTGGCCAATGTGTATGTGCTCTCCCCCGGCGACAAGCCCGAGTGGGTACAGGACTGGGAGCCCTGCTGGGACAGGACGGATGTGCTGCTGCTCCCCACCCATTCCGATGACGACGCCCTGTTTTTCGGCGGCATCATCCCCTGGTGTCTGGACAGGGGCGCACGGGTGCAGGTGGCCTATCTCATCAGCCACAGCACCGAGCCCTACCGCTGCAATGAGCTGCTCAACGCGCTCTGGGTCAGCGGTCTGCGGAACTACCCCGTGCTGGGCATTTATGAGGATCTGGGCCCCGACGAAAGCATGGAGAAGCAGATCGAGCTCTACGCAAAGGACAAGGTATCCTACGACGATATGCTTCTGCGCCAGCTGCGTCTCTACCGCCAGTTCAAGCCCCAGGTGGTCATCTGCCATGACAGCAAGGGCGAGTACGGTCACGGAGCCCACAAACTTTATTATCAGCTTGCCGCCGACGCCATGGAAATGGCCGGAAACGGCAGCGTGGACGCCTCCAGCGCCGCCCGCTTCGGGGTGTGGACGCCCAGTAAGCTCTATGTCCATCTGCTCCGGGAGAGGCCCGTTGTCATTGATCTGGACGAGCCCCTGCGGAGCTTCAACTACCGAACCGGCTATGAGCTGGCACAGAAGGCCTTTGCCTGCCACGAAAGCCAGTATGATTTCTTCTCCTGGTATTTCTGGGGCGCACCCACCGCTGCGCAGCTGCAGCAGTACAGCGCCCGGGAATACGGTCTCTACTATTCCGCCGTGGGGGACGATGTGAGCGGCAGGAGCTTTTTTGACAACCTGACGCTCTGCGACAGTCCCGGGGAGACCGA
>JAGHSH010000059.1 GCA_018065965.1 Candidatus Apopatocola equi | reverse complement strand
GGCATGGGCTGGGCAGATTTCTGATCGCCGCTGCGGCAGAGCGTGCCCGGGAGCTGGGCCGCCGGGAGCTGCAGCTCTGCACCGCCCGGGGCAATCCGGCGCTGGGCTTTTATGAGAAGCTGGGCTTCACCGTCTGCGGCACGGAGCCGGGGGCGCTGGAGCCGCTGCTGCGTCTGCGTCTGCCGGTCTGAGGGTAAGACGATCAAAAAACGGGTTCGCCGCAGAATTTGCGGCGAACCCGTTTTCGTGCAGGAATATTATTCTTTATAGAACACCAGGGAAAACCAGGTGACCACGTTGCCGCCGATAAAGTCGATGCCGTATTTCTCGGCTATGTCGGTGGCCATGATGCCGTGGGACTCCACGCAGGGGAACATTTTGTCCGGGTGGCGGCAGGGGCCGTCGGGCCAGGCGCACTTCTCGCAGATGTGGCAGGCCTCGGTGGAGAGGGTCATGGTGCTGCAGCCCTGGGCGCGGATGAGGTCAGACACCGCGTGGGCGACTTCCTCGTGGTCGGCGCGGGTGTCCAGACAGGCCTGAATGTCGGCGATGTCACGAACCTCGACCATGGTGGTGAACATGAGGGCGTGGGGATAGCACAGGCAGCGGCTTTTGCACTCCTCCACGGTGCCCACGGCCGGCGGGCAGGCCCAGGTGGTGTTGTACATGGGGCATTCGGTGGAGCAGATATGGCGGATGCGCTCGGTGAACATCAGCTCCGAGCTGTCGATCCACTCATACTGCACAATGGGCAGCTCGCCCAGCTTTTCTTCAATGGCTTCGCGGTTCATAGCAGTTCTCCTTTGATTTCTTCCAGCAGGCCGAGGCAGCCCCGCTCGATGTCGCGGAAGGCTTCGCCGTAGTTATGGGTATACCAGGGATCGGCCACGCTGCCGTTCTCGCCGCAGTGGCTCAGCAGCAGGGACATTTTCTCTTTGGCCCGGGGCGCGATCCGCTCCATGCGGCTCAGGTTGCCCCGATCCATGCAGATGAGCCGGTCGAAGCGCTCGCCGTCCTCGGCGGTCATCTGCCGGGCGGCGCGCGGCGGAGCCGGGATGCCGCGCCTTGTGAGCTCCAGCCGGGCAGGATAGTTCATGTCGTTGCCCTCCTCCTCGTCGGACACCGCCGCCGAGGCCGCGGACACGCGGTCATCCAGCCCCGCCTTCCGGAGCATGTCCGCAAAGAGATATTCCGCCATGGGACTGCGGCAGATATTGCCGTGGCAGATGAAAAGGATACGCAGCATAGGCCGTACCTCCGGGGGTTGTTTGTTCCAGTATACACCAGTTCCGGCGGAAATGCAATCTGTGCATAAAAAACAGACGGCAGGGGGGAGCCTGTCGCCTGTTGTCGGGTATAGTTTTTTTCACGCGGCTTATTCAGGAAAAAACTGTTTAGCAAAAAAGTCCTCGTTTTTCAAAAGTATGGGCAAGTGGTTCTGAAGCAATTCCAGAATTTCTTCTGCGTACCCGTGATACTCTGCAAATTCTTCGTCTGTATTTACCCCGCCGGCAGACTGCACCAGCTTACCTGCCTTTTTTTGAACTTCTTCCAGTCCACGTATGAGTTGCTTATACTCGTATGAATTCTTCTGTTCTCCGAACAATATCTCAACATACTTCTGGAGAGAAGTAACCACATCATAGTTTTTGTCCTGATCGGTGGAGTGTGTCCCAGCCAAATCCGGAAGCAGATTAATCTTTTTGCTGTTATCGGCCTCATAGAAATCGCCTAAAATGTGGGCATAGTAGATGATTCCAGCCATACTTTCAGTTTTTTCACTGTAGCCAAACAGAGCGACCTTATCAAAGCCAAAGATAGAGTTCACTGTACTCAGAAGAATTTTCCTTCTGGTATTCCAGAATTTTGCTGCTTCTTTGCTCGATGCAGAATAATCTCTTTCCCATCCCTGATGGGTAAACTTTCTGTGGTTTGTTGCAGAAGTATTTATTTTGGAACCTGGAAGCACAGAGTAATTAATATCGTCAAATTTCAAAGTGAGCGGAATCATTTTATTTTCCTTCAAATTCGAAAAAGTATCCCGCCCTTTCCCACCAAACTGGTCAATAGTAAGATACGATGCAGACTCCAGACTTTCAACTTTTATCTTGACTTTTTCGCTTTTATACTTTGAAAAACCCGTTCCGAACAATATTCTTTCCAGATCACTGTCATGTTCTCTTGCCGTTTGGTGCGCTTCCGCATCTAATATCAGTGCACTTACAATAAGTGTAAACATTAGACAGAGCGAAACGAGTCTCCGTAGCTTCATGGTCAGTTCTCCAAAATGAATTTCGTGTCAGACAGCGTTTTCAGCCTTTTTGTTACGGATACCTTAAAAAAATACGTTACAGGTTCGCAAACGCTTTCTTTGGCCGGAACAAGCTCAACGGTTACTTTGTCTCCGTCGGAAAACTCTGCTTTTTTAATGCTCTTGCTTTCATATTCAGCAATAAAGTGATCTACCGATGTTTCCTTTCCTCTTTCTACTTTAGACAGAGTCCAATCTTCAAAAAGCGTGTCTTTTCCGTCGCTTGTAACCGTTACTCGAACGGCAGTATCCTGCTCAAGAAGAGAAGCAGGAATCTCGATTTTCTTTCCATTAAAGGAAATGCTGGCTGCTGTTAAATCCTTTTTTTCGCTGAAACGGAATTTGTTATCCAGCTGGGAATTGTAAAACAGCATTGCCCCCTTATCATGAAGCAATCCGTCTATATCAGCTTTCTTTTCTTTGGATATTCCCAGTTCTTCAGCCACAGAGAACAGAAGCTGACAGTTTACCACTAAAGGCTGGTATGCAGGCGGCAGTTCCTTTTCTCTTTCCTCCTCCAGCCACTTGTTATAAGCCTTTTTCTCTTTTTTTGTCTTATCAGAGTCGTACTTCCCGATATCCTGCTTCTTCGGTTCTTCGAGATATTCCTTGTTCTTCTCGATCTGATAATTCATCAAATAGTTGACATTTTCCTTTGCACACTCATAGGCGTCTTTCAAAAACACAGTATTGCTCGTTCTCGAATATAGATCTGCATAGGTTTGAGCAGCAACATATCGCAAAGCCCAGTCATTTGTTTCGATATTGGCTTTGATAATCTCCAGATAATGTTTAGCCAGTTCGATATACTCTTCGTCTTTTTTGATTTCTCCCGCAGCCGCAAGACCAATGACCACCGCTTTGGCCAGGTCATGATCTTTCCGGAAAATATTAATATTCATGCCCTCATAATGATCAAGAGCGCTCAGACATTTCTTGTAAGCTCCGTTCTCATAATAACTTTCAGCAAGTACTAGCCAATATTTTCCGTAAGCTTCATAGGTGCTCTGGTTATTTTCAAAAAAGAGTATTCTGCTTTTGACGTTTGTTTTCTTTTCCCATGTAACAAACTCTTTCACAGAAGTTTTGTTCAATGCAAACTTTCCATCAAGATCATTTTTCTGACACATCTCAACCATATAACCAAATGCATCTGAACGACTCTCATGGAGATTTTTTGCTGCTGCCTTATCCAGCATCCAACCATCCTGCATATATTTACTCTCGGTTTCGCTCACATAAGCATCATAGCTGTTTTTTGCATCAACAGCCATAAACACCACAGAGATCAACGCCTTTGCCGGGCTTCCGGACTGAACCAGATTTAGGACACTCACAGGATTCGGAATTGCTTTTTGAATTGCTTTTGCCTGATTCTGTTCATAGATATATTGCAGTCTTTCTCTTCTCGTCTCAATGTTCTGATATCCGTGAATAGTATCGAGCAACTTTTGTGCCTGAGCTAACGAATCACTATCGAGCGCGTTGGGATTGAGATTATTCTCAATGGCATCATACACATTGTCCAAATAGAGTCTGCTGTTTGCTGAATCATCAATCTCCTGCGATAGTACAGTCAGATAATTCAGCATAGCGATAGCGCTCTGTTGTTTGCTGGTTGTCATCATTTTTCCTTCGGCAGAAGCAAATGGAACCATTGACATTAGAATTGTGCAAAGCAGGAGCACAGCTACTGCTCTTTTGCTCCGGTTTTTCACCTTTTCCAACACCCCTTTATATCTATGTAATTTATAGAATACCATAACATGTCTGTATGTTCAAGACATATTCTATAAAAGGCGTTATTCCAGAAACAAAAAACAGCCGATCGGTTCTCCCGGTCGGCTGTCATCTTATACTCCAATTCTCTCCCGCCATTTCCCCCCTCAAATCACCCTTCCGGTCACCTTCAGCAGCACCAGCAGCACGGCCGAGAGGACGGCGGGCAGGAGGAGCGAGAGCAGGCGGTACTTCCGCTCTTTCTGGATGCAGAAGCTCATGATCAGCATCGAGCCCACACAGACAAGGGCGCTGAGGATATGGTGCGGGAAGCTCTTCATCGCCGCATTGAAATAATGGAGCGCCATCACCGCCTGGATCGTGTTCCCAAGGCCGAGGACGGTTCCGCCCAGAATGTTCTGCTGCTTGCAGAAGCAGGCAATAAAGCCGCCGGGCAGCGTCAGCATCGTCATGGGGAGCCAGATGCTGCGGTAGTAATACCAGCCCATATCAAAGGACAGAGAGCCGGAGAGGATCTCCACCAGATAAACCATCGGCTGGCTGATGAGGAAGAACACAAAGCATTTCAGCATGGCCTCCCAGCTCTTCCCGCAGTTTACCACGATGATGACCGCAAAAATGACCCACCATTCGTAGCTGATCCCGATGTCCTGAAAGGAGGTGTCCGCCAGCGCCGGGATCAGCATCATCACGCCCGTATATACGCCTGCCGCCACTGCGAACAGGATCACCGTAAGCCAACTCATTTTCATATCGCCGAATAAGCGCTTCATATTTTTTCCTCCTTTGATCACCGTTGCTTCCGCGGGTCTGTGCATACGGTGTTCTTTTTATTTTACCACAGCTGTCAAGCGCCCGCCGCCGCAGCTTTTTTGAAATAGGGTCTTTCCATTTTCCCGCCGGAGCGTTATAATCAGAAGAAAAAACACACCAAGGAGGCTCTGTTCATGCCTACGCCGTGGAAGCGCTCCGCCGAGGAGCTGCACAAGACCTATATCGCCAACACCGAAGCCTTTTACAAGGCCGCGGGCCGGGGACTCGCCGATGAGCTGGACGAGTTCATCACCAACTGCGCTCTGGGCCTTTGGAAGGGCAGCCCCGCCATCGGCGAGGCTCATGTGGAGGCCGCCAACCAGCTCTATTCCAAGGGCGCCAAGCCCCGCCGCTGGCTGCTCTGGGAGCTGACGGAAAAGGTATGCTCCGCCGGAGCCTTCCTGCCGCCGCTGTTTTTCTGGAATCTCACCGAGCAGGACGCCCGCCGCGGCACGGAAAGCTCCCGCACCTTCGTGCGGATGCTGACCAATATTCTGCTCTATCTGGCCGCTGCCGACGATGAGGTCACCGCCGCCGAGGCCGATTACATCACCGACTGCACGGACAAGCTCTCCGCCATCTGCGACGGGGCGGGCGTGAAGAAGAGCAAGTCCCCCCTCAATGCCGCCGAGTTCGTGACCACCGGCGAGCAGCCCTTCACCGTGAAGAACGCCTCTGCCACTGTGGCCGGGGAGAGCGGGCAGAGCAGCGGCAGCGCCGCCGCAGAGGAGCAGCCCAAGCCCTCGCTGGACGAGCTCATGGAGCAGCTGGAGGGGCTCATCGGTCTGGAGACCGTCAAGAAGGACGTGAAGAGTCTCATCAACCTCATCAAGGTGCGCAGGCTCCGGGAGGAAAACGGCCTGCCCAACGCCGCCATGAGCCTGCACATGGTCTTTATGGGCAACCCCGGCACCGGCAAGACCACCGTGGCGCGGCTGCTCTCGGGCATCTACGCCGCCATCGGCGTGCTGAGCAAGGGCCAGCTGGTGGAGGTAGACCGCTCCGGTCTGGTGGCGGGCTATGTGGGTCAGACCGCCCTGAAGACCCAGGAGGTCATCCAGTCTGCGCTGGGCGGCGTGCTTTTCATCGACGAGGCCTATTCCCTGTCCTCCGGCGGTGAAAACGATTTCGGCCGGGAGGCCATCGAGACCATCCTCAAGGCCATGGAGGATCACCGCAGCGACCTCATCGTTATCGTGGCGGGCTACGATGAGCCCATGGAGGGCTTCATCAACTCCAACCCCGGACTCCAGAGCCGCTTCAACAAGTATCTCTATTTCCCCGACTACACCGGCGAACAGCTGCTGGCCATGTTCAAAAACAACTGCAAAAAGGGCGGCTACACCCTCGATGAGGAGGCCGAGGCCTTTGCGGTGGAATATTTCAACGATATGTATGAGAGCCGGGACGAAAACTTCGGCAACGGCCGCGATGTGCGCAACCGCTTTGAGGACATGATCTCCCGGCAGGCCAACCGGGTAGCGGCCATGGAAAATCCCACCCGGGACGATCTGATGACCGTGCGCAAGGCCGATATGCTCCCCGCGCCGGAGGACGAATAAAAATTTTTTCGCCGAAAAAAAGGAGTTTTCGTTTTTTCGGCGTATAAGAATACCGTAGGCAGAAATGCCCGCGGTATTTTTATTTTTCCGGAATGCCCGCCCCGTGCGGAAAAGAAAGGAGCTCCCCATGCGTTTTACGGACGAATATCTCGACGAGCTGGCCGCCCGCAATGACATTGCGGACGTGGTGGGCTCCTATGTACGCCTGACGAAGAAAAGCGGCAGCAACCTCTTCGGCCTCTGCCCCTTCCACAGTGAAAAGACCCCGTCCTTCTCCGTGAGCCCGGACAAGCAGATCTACCACTGCTTCGGCTGCGGCAAGGGCGGCGGCGTGATCTCCTTTATCCGGGAGATCGAGGGGCTGGAATTCAACGAGGCCGTGGAGTTTCTCGCCCGCAGAGCGGGGATGCCCCTGCCCCAGCAGGACGAGCAGGAGGAAAAGCGGGCCTCCCGCCGCCAGCGGCTGCTGGAGCTCAACAAGGCCGCCGCCCGGCACTGGTACGAAAATCTGATCTCCACGCCGGGAAATCCCGGTCAGCAGTATATCGCCAAGCGCGGCATCGAGATGAAGTGGGTCAAGAACTTCGGGCTCGGCTACGCCCCGGACAGCTGGAGCGATCTCTGCGACGCCATGGCGAAAAAGGGCTTTACCCAGCAGGAGCTGATCACCGCCGGACTGATGAAGAGCGGCAAAAACGGCGGCGGCTACGACGCCTTCCGGGATCGGCTCATTTTCCCCGTCATCGACATTCGCGGCAATGTGATCGCCTTCTCCGGCCGCATCATCGGCGACGGCGAGCCGAAATATCTCAACAGCCCCGAGACCCCGGTCTTTTCCAAGCGCAGCAACCTCTTTGCCATCAATCTGGCCAAGAAGTCCAAGGCGGGCTACCTGATCCTCACCGAGGGCAACATCGACGTGGTCTCCCTCCATCAGGCGGGCTTTGACAGCGCCGTGGCCTCCCTCGGCACCAGCTTCACCGACGAGCAGGCCCGGCTCATGAAGCGCTACGCCGACGAGGTGGTGCTCTGCTACGACGCGGACAGCGCCGGACGCAAGGCCAGCGACCGGGCCATCGGTATCCTGCAGAAGCTGGATATGCGGGTGCGGGTGCTGGAGATGCAGGGCGCCAAGGACCCGGACGAATTTATCCGCGCCCACGGAGCCGACGCCTTCCGCAACCTGCTGGAGGGCTCCGCCGGACAGGTGGAGTACCGCCTGCGCGTCATCGAGGGGAAATATGACATTGCCACCGAGGAGGGACGCGTGGGCTATCTGCGGGAGAGTGCGGCGCTGCTTGCCTCCCTGCCCGGAGACGTGGAGCGGGAGGTCTACGCCGGCCGCGCCGCCGAGAAGGCGGGCATAGGACGGGACGCTCTGCTCGCAGAGGCGAAGCGCATCCGCAAAAATCTGATCCGAAACGGCAAACGGCAGGAGCAGCAGCGGCTGCGTCCCGCCGAGCTGCATCAGCCCTCCGTCCGGGAGCAGCGCTATACGGACGTGTCCGCCGCCGTGGCGGAGGAGGGGCTTGTGACCCTGCTCTATGCCGACCCCGCCCTCTGTGCGCGGACGGATCTGCCCGGGGAGGAGGATTTCACCTCGCCCGCGCTCTACAAGCTCTATTCGGTGCTGCTGCGCCGGGAGCGGGAGGGCGCCTCGGTAACGCCCGCCGCCCTGTCTGCGGAGCTGGAGCAGGATGAAATGAACCTGCTGAGCAGCATCGTCAACCGGAAGCAGCTGGAGCTTTCCCGAAGCGAGCAGCTGCTGGAGGATTATATCACCGCCATGCGCAAACGGCGGGAGAGCCGCAGCGAGGTGGACGATCTGCGCTCCTACGCGGAAAAGCTGCGGAACGAGAAGAATAACTACAATTCCTGAGAAACAACCACAAAGGAGGATATAGAATGGAAGAGAAGAAAAACGAGCAGGCCGGTCTCAGCGAGCGTGAAACGCTGGAGTCCCTGGCCGACGCCATTCTCAGCGGCAGCGAGACAGAGGAGGAAGAAGAGCTGCAGGAGGAATTTGAGCCGGAGGAAGCGCCTCACAAGAAGGCGAAGAAGAAGGATGCACAGCCCGCCAAGTCCAAGGAGGAGCTGATGCTGGAGCTGATCCAGAAGGGCAAGAAGAACGGCAAGCTCACCTATAAGGAGATCAACGACGCGGTGGAGGGCATGAACCTCTCCAGCGAGCAGCTGGACAAGTTCTACGATACCCTTGAGGAGCTGAACGTGGAGACCATCGGCGACGATCTGCCCATGATCGACGAAACGCTCCCCGCCCTTGACGAGATCGACGAGGTGGAGGAGGTCACCGAGGAGGAGATCGCCAGCACCGAGGCCTATGCCGATACCTTCTCCACCGACGACCCGGTGCGTATGTACCTCAAGGAGATCGGCAAGGTGCCCCTGCTGACCCCCGAGGAGGAGCTGGCGCTTGCGCAGCGCATGGCCGAGGGCGATGAGGAGGCCAAGAAGCGCATGAGCGAGGCCAACCTCCGTCTGGTGGTGTCCATTGCCAAGCGCTATGTGGGCCGCGGCATGCTTTTCCTGGATCTGATCCAGGAGGGCAACATGGGTCTGATCAAGGCCGTGGAAAAGTTTGACTATTCCAAGGGCTACAAATTCTCCACCTACGCCACCTGGTGGATCCGGCAGGCCATCACCCGCGCCATCGCGGATCAGGCCCGCACCATCCGCATCCCCGTACATATGGTGGAGACCATCAACAAGGTCATCCGCGTGAGCCGTCAGCTTCTGCAGGAGCTGGGGCACGACCCCTCCGCCGAGGAGATCGCCGAGGAAATGAACATGCCCGTGGACAAGGTGCAGGACATCCTCAAGATCGCTCAGGAGCCGGTGAGTCTGGAAACGCCCATCGGCGAGGAGGAGGACTCCCATCTGGGGGACTTCATCCCCGACGAGGACGCCAGCGAGCCCAGCGAGGCCGCCAGCTTCACTCTGCTCAAGGAGCAGCTCATGGAGGTGCTGGCCACCCTTACGCCCCGGGAGGAGAAGGTTCTGCGTCCGCGCTTCGGTCTGGAGGACGGCCGCACCCGCACCCTCGAGGAGGTCGGCCGCGAGTTCAACGTGACCCGTGAGCGCATCCGTCAGATCGAGGCCAAGGCTCTGCGCAAGCTCCGTCACCCCAGCCGCAGCAAGAAGCTGAGAGATTTCCTGAACTGAAAAATATGAAAGAGCAGCACGGTGTTCACCCGCGCTGCTCTTTCCACCCTCAGAAAAAGAAAGGAGCGGACAATATGCCTTACGACAAATACGGCAATCACTATCTTCCGATCGACCACTTTGAGAAACTGGCGGCTGCCATGGAGGAGCTGGAGAAAACGAGCCGGGACGAGCAGGAACAGCCGGAAACGATGTTCGATGAAATGGCAGCGTGGATGCGTCAGTTCTCCGGCGGAGAGCGGCAGGATAACCACTGATCATTCCGCAAAAAGGGCGATGGCGGCGCAGACCGTCATCGCCCTTTCCCATAAAAGCAGACACCGCGAAGGGCATTTCTGCCTCTCGCGGTGTTCGGTTCCCTTTGCTGTTTTTTACTCGCCGTAGCGCTCCTGACTGGCGGCGTAATCCTTCACTGCGGTGAGGAACTCCTCCAGCGTGATGCCCTTGTCGGTGATGTAGGCGGCGGCGTCCTTGCCCACATAGCGGAACTGGTTGGGCGTATAGCTCCAGCCGGTCTGGGCACTCTTGTTCGGGGGATAGCGAAGAATGAAGCCGTATTCGCTGCAGTGCTCCTGCAGCCATTCGATGGTGGGACTGGTCGCGGACGTCTCGCCCTGCCCGTCCACGAAGTTCACGGCCACGCCCAGCTGATGCTCATCGGTGCCGGGATAGTGGGCGATGTCCATGGCCTTTTTGACCGCGTCCTCATAGCTCATGTTCTGGCCGCTGGCGAGGCCGGAGGCCACGCCGTTGAACTTGTAGGAAATCTCGTAGTAGGACATATAGGCCCGGGAGATGGCCACCGTGTTGCCGGCCTCCCGGCAGGCGGTGAGCATGGCCTGCAGGGGCTCGCCCACGCCTACGCGCACCAGGAAGCCCTCCACGCTCTCGGTCTGAGGATAGAAGCTGTCGCGGACATAGTTTTCTCTGTCCAGAGAATTGACAAGGGTGAATTCCCAGGTGGAGATATCCACATTGGGCAGGTCGCTGAGATCCACATAGCCCTCCGGGTAGACCCAGACCACCTCGGCGGTGGGCTGGGGCTCATTATCCAGCGCCTGCATGGGTGCGGCGGTGACCTCCGCCCCGAATACCAGCTCACCCTCCGTGCCGGTGCTGACCTTGACCAGAACCACAAGCATCAGAGGCACCATGATCAGATAAAGGACGGTTTTCCGGCTCAGACGGCGCAGCTTCAGTCTGAATTTTCTTCTGCGTTTTCGCATAGTGCAGCCTCCGTGACGAAAGAGGGAAAAATTAGGGTTGACATACTCGATTAAACATTATAACATTGTATCGGCAAAAATTCAAGTGGGGAGTTCGATCCCCCCCAACCATACAGAAACGGAGGAATCCTGCCTTGCTGGAGCTGAAGAACATCTCCTATCATGTCAGCGACGATAAGGGTCGCACTGACATTCTCAACGATATAAGCATCACCATTCCCGATAACCGCCTTGTGGTCTTTACGGGCCCCAACGGCGGCGTCTAGACCTCCCTTGCCAAAGCCGTGATGGGTCTGACCAGGGCCAGCGGCGGCAGCATTCTCTGGGAAGGTCAGGACATTACGGAGCTGGGCATCACCGAGCGCGCCAGGCTGGGCATCAACTACGGTTTTCAGCAGCCGCCCCGCTTCAAGGGCATCCGCGTGAAGGATCTGCTCAACATCGCCGCGGGCGAGCCTCTGCCCAAGGCAAAGGCCTGCGCCTACCTGACGCAGGTGGGTCTGTGCGCCAACGACTATCTCAACCGGGAGGTGGACAACTCCCTCTCCGGCGGCGAGGTCAAGCGCATTGAGATCGCCACCGTTCTCGCCCGGCAGCCCCGGCTCATGATCCTCGACGAGCCCGAGGCCGGCATCGACCTGTGGAGCTTCGCCCGTCTCACCGAGACCTTTGAGGAGATCCACGCCAAGAACGACTGCACCATGATCATCATTTCCCATCAGGAGCGTATAATCTCTCTGGCGGACGAAGTAGTGGTCATTGAAAAGGGACGCATCGGTCAGCGCGGCAGTGCCCGGGAGGTATTCCCCTCCATCATCGGCGACACCACCGGCGGCTGCCCCGTGGCCTACGGAGATAAGGAGACGAAATGAACGAGAACGGAATGGAACTGAGCGCCACCGATATTGCCCTGCTGGAGGCCATTGCCGATATGGAAAAGGGTCTGGCAGAGGGCGCTGTGAACATCCGCAAGGACAGCGGCTGCGCCACCCGCGTGGAGACCGACAATATCAAGATCGTCAGCAAGACCGATGTTTCCGGCATCGATATCCATATCGCCCCCGGCACAAAGGAAAGCTGCCACATTCCCGTGGTCATCACCAAGAGCGGCCTGCAGGAGGTCGTGTATAACGACTTCTATGTGGGCGAGGGCGCGGACGTGACCATCATCGCAGGCTGCGGCATCCATAACTGCGGCAGCGAGGCCTCCCGCCATGACGGCGTGCATACCTTCCACATCGGCAGGAATGCCAGGGTCAAGTATGTGGAGAAGCACTACGGCGAGGGCGACGGTCTGGGCGAGAACATCATGAACCCCGAGACCGTGTGCTATCTGGAGGAGGGCGCCTTCCTGCAGATGGAGACCTCTCAGATCGCCGGCATCGACTCCACCAAACGCAAGACCAGCGTGGTCTGCGGCAAGAACGCCGAGGTGGTCATCACCGAGCGTCTGCTGACCCACGGCAAGCAGGTCGCCGACTCCGACATGGTCATTGAGCTCAACGGCGAGGACAGCAAGGGCCGCGTCATTTCCCGCAGCGTGGCACAGGACGAGAGCGTGCAGCACTTCGTGCCCCGGGTGGTGGGCAATGCCCGCTGCTTCGGTCATGTCCAGTGCGACTCGATTATCATGGGCAATGCCCGCATCAGCTCCGTGCCCGAGATCGACGCCAACTGCGTGGATGCTCAGCTCATCCACGAGGCCGCCATCGGCAAGATCGCCGGAGATCAGCTCCTCAAGCTCCAGACCCTCGGTCTTTCCGAGGAGGAGGCGGAGGATCGCATTCTCAAGGGCTTCCTTGCATAACCTTCATACGAACCAGAGAGGGCGCCCCCCATAACGGGCCCCCCCCAAGGAAAAATGCCCCCCGGCCCAATTATAGAAAAACCCCCCCCCCCCCCCGCCCCCCCCCCGGGTCGCGGGGGGTGGGGGGGGGGTTCTACCTCTTTCGGCGGGTGGCATTTTATAACACTAAACACCACCCCCGGGGGCCGCGGTGTGGGGGCCGCCCCCTCTCTGCA